>JAAXVX010000151.1 GCA_013335275.1 Bacteroidales bacterium | reverse complement strand
CTCTCAAATCGAGGACGAGTCTTTTAATTTTTCCGCTCTTTTTGAGGTTGACAACTGCATTCTTCACATCTTTCGCCCCGTCAAGCGTAAAACTTGTTATTCTTATATATCCGACAGTATCGTTAACCATTCCCCAATATGCAACGTCGGGGAAGTGAACTCTTTCGCGGGCAATCTTAATCTCTTTTGTTTCTCCCCCTCTTAGTTTTTTTATAACAAACGTTACAACAACTCCGGGAGTACCTTTCATTTTTGATGAGCATTGCTCCACGTTCAACCCTGCTGTCGGTAATGAGTCTATCCTGAGGATAATGTCTCCGGCTACAAGTCCTGCTTTTGCCGCAGGCGAGTTTTCATAAATTTCGGATATTTCCACTCCTCCGTCCACTTTCTTAATAAGAGCGCCAATACCGCCGTAGGAACCGGTTGTAAGCAGTTCTATGCTCTCCTCTTCCTCTTCCGGAATATATACAGTATAAGGGTCAAGCGACTCTACCATAGCGTTTATGCCGGTCTGGACAAGCTTGTCTACCTGAATTGTATCTACATAAAACAGGGAAAGTTCCCTAAGTACGGAGAACTGTATATCCAGGCTCTTGCCCGCTTTGAATTCTCTCGATTGTGCGGTTAAAACCGACGCGAGTAACAGGGCGGCTGCAAATGCCAGTGATCTCAATTTTGTGTTCATGTTTCGGATTTTATAATCTTTAATACAAATTTAAAGTTTTAGTATCTTTGATGCAATATTCTTTTTATGGAACTAATCTTTGCAACTGCCAATAAACATAAATTATCAGAAGCGCAGGCCATTCTGGGAACCGGATTCAGCCTGGTTGTTCCTTCTCAGCTCGGTCTCACCGGAGAAATTCCGGAAACGGCCGATACACTCAAAGAAAACGCCATAATGAAGGCAAAATTTCTTTGGGACAAGTTTGGAACGCCCTGCTTTGCCGACGACACCGGACTTGAAGTGGATTTCCTGGACGGAAGACCGGGCGTCTACTCTGCAAGGTATGCCGGTATTGAGGCTGACCCTGTCAAAAACATGCAAAAACTATTAAAAGAACTTAATGGTGCCAACTGCAGAAAGGCTCGCTTTGTAACTGTCGTTGCACTCATCCTTGACGAAAACCGCACTTTTCTTTTTGAAGGAGCCCTCGAAGGCTCTATTCTTGAAGTTTCCAGCGGTTGCGGAGGATTCGGCTATGACCCCCTTTTTATGCCAGAAGGTTACAGCAAAACTCTTGCAGAACTTTCTGCGGAAGAGAAAAACAGAATATCACACAGGGGCATTGCTATGCGTAAATTATCCGATTTTCTCAACAATAACTTCCCGGGAAAATGAATCTCAAAACGGAGATCATAGTCTTACACAAAACCAAGTACAAAGACTCCGGCCTCATTGTTCACGGTTACTCAAATACAGGAGGCCGTCAGGGTTTTATTGTCCGCAAAGCCGGGAGTTCCAAAAACTATGCCGCCATTTCTCAGTTACACCCGCTCAGTATTATTGAAGCCGAACTTGCTCCGGGAGAAAAGGGAGATCTTAAAACAATCCGGGAATACCGTACAATTTTTAATCTTGCAAATATCCGCACCAATGTTACAAAAAGCACTATTGCAATATTTATTAGCGAGCTTATATACCGGAGTATTAAGGAAGTGGAGCAGAACAGAGAACTTTTCGGGTTCATAAAAAAATCTGTTATTCTGCTTGAAGAACTGGACGAGAACTATTCAAATTTCCATCTTTGGTTTATTGTAGGATTTGCAGGAATGACAGGCTACTCCCCCGAAGACAACTATTCCTCCAAAAATGAGTATTTCGACATATTTACTGCCCGCTTCTGTTCTTCTCCCGTCTCGGAAGGAATGTGCTTTGATGCAGCCAACTCTCACATTCTTCATTCGATTCTTGAATCCAGAGAGAAGTGCATTCACCTTCTGAAAATATCAGGAAGGCAGAGATACAGCTTTATAAGCGAAATGCTTAGATACCTTGGCCATCACATGGGACATCCCATAAATATTCAATCTCTGGAGATACTCAGGGAGGTCTTTGAATAATAGTTTATATTTGCACCAACTTTAAAAGTTTAAGATGTCAGTTGTAACGAAAGTTTTTAATTTATACTCCTATAAAAGGTTAAAAGTTCTGGATGAAACCAGGATGGACCCATGGCGTTTTCAGAGAGAGTGGTTTGACAAAATTTTAAAGTCCGGTTCTAATACGTCTTTTGGGAAAGAACATAATTTTGGTTCTTTATCAGATATTTCCGGGTTTCAGAAAGTGGCTCCGCTTTTGGACTATGACAAGATAGAGCCGTATATTGACAGAGTCCGCTCCGGAGAGGATTATGTATTATGGGACTCAAAAATCAAGTGGTTTGCCAAATCCAGCGGAACAAGCTCTTCAAAAAGCAAGTTTATTCCAATTACAAACGAATCGATAAGTTCATGCCATTACGATGGTATGCAGAATATGCTTGCGACTTATATGAGCCAGAATCCGGAATCGCGTCTTTTTGACGGAATGGCCCTTACACTCGGCGGCAGCGCAAAGGAAGACGAAGCGGGGAAAGGAGGAACTCAATGCGGCGACCTTTCTGCCATATTGCTCAAAAACTCTCCTGCAATTGCAGAGTTTAGAAGAACTCCCCCAAAACATATAGCCCTGATAGGCGATTTTGAAGAAAAGGTTAAGGAGATATGCAAGATTGCGAATGATGTTGATGTAACAAGTATCTCCGGCGTTCCATCATGGAATCTGATTCTTCTTAATTCAATACTTGAATACACCGGTAAAAGCAATATTCTTGAGTTGTGGCCTAATCTTGAACTTTTCATGCACGGAGGAATCAATTTTGAACCATACCGAAGTGAATACAAACGAATCATCCCGTCCGAAAGCATGAAGTACCTTGAAAACTATAACGCCTCCGAGGGGTATTTTGCTTTTCAGGATGATCCCGGTGACCGCTCTATGCTTCTGATGGTAAATGGCGGAGTGTTTTATGAATTTATCCCTCTGGACAAATTAAGCGAAGCGCTTGACGGAGACTTTAACGAATTTGACACTGTAGAAAGTGTTAAAACCGGAGTAAACTATGCCATGGTAATAACAACCAACGGTGGCTTGTGGCGTTATTTAATTGGTGATTCGGTGTCTTTTACATCGCTTCGCCCGCATAAGTTAATCATCACCGGCCGCACCCAGCTGTTCATTAATGCTTTTGGCGAAGAGCTGATGATTGGAAACGCAGAGAGGGCTCTTTCTGCTGCCTGTGACGCCGGGGATTGTTCTGTGGAAAACTTTACAGTTGCCCCTCTGTTCATGAAGGAAGGGGGGAAAGGTTCACATCAGTGGCTCATTGAGTTTTCCAGGACGCCGCCCAGTATAGAAAAATTTGCCGACTTGCTTGACCTTGAGATATGCAAGCAGAATTCCGACTATGAAGCGAAGAGAGCAAAAAACTCTACCATGGTACGTTTATCTGTAGTTAATCTTAAAAGCGGAACTTTTTACAAATGGCAAAAAGAGAAGGGGAAGCTGGGCGGCCAGAACAAGATTCCCCGCCTGAGCAGCAAAAGAGATATTGCAGAAGACCTTATAAGGATAAATTCTGAGGAGTAAAAATTGCGACCTATGGAATCTGTAATAAAGTGTGTCCGGAATTTTATTGAGATGCCCTGCGATGTGTCTCAGGAAAATGAATCGCCGTTTGAAGACGTTGCGCTTAAAGTGTTTAGACATCAATATTCGAATTGCGAACCGTACAAACGATATGTAAACTATATTGGGACAGATACAGAGTCAATAAAATCCATTGGGGATATTCCGTTTCTTCCCGTACAGTTCTTTAAAAGCGAGGAAATATACTGCGGACCCGGCAAGCCTGAAAAAATTTTCACAAGCAGCGCCACTACCGGAATGGAACCGGCAAGACATCCGGTAGCCGAACTCGCTCTTTATGAAACAAGTTTCATAAACGGTTTTCACATTTTCTACGGAAACCCTTCCGACTATATTATTCTCGCCATGCTGCCTTCGTATCTGGAAAGAGAGGGGTCTTCGCTTGTCTATATGGCAGATACTCTCATCCGGATGACCGGCAATAGCGAAAGCGGCTTCTATCTCTATAACAGTCTTGAGCTGTTTGAAAAGCTTTCTGCACTAAAAAAGGGAAATAAAAAGGTCATATTGCTTGGGGTAAGCTTTGCTCTGCTTGACTTTGCAAACGAATATAAAATTGAGTTTCCAGACCTTATTGTAATGGAGACCGGAGGTATGAAAGGCCGGGGAAGGGAAGTCGAAAGGGAAGAGATGCACAAAATCCTCAAAAACTGTTTTGGAGTTGAAAATATTCACTCCGAATACGGGATGGCAGAGCTACTTTCACAAGCCTATTCAAATGGTAACGGAGTTTTTAT
>JAAXVX010000150.1 GCA_013335275.1 Bacteroidales bacterium | reverse complement strand
CGCAGCAATTGTTACGTATCCCATAATTTTCATAATGTCTTCCAGCATGGCATCCGATTTTGTAACTCTAAAATCCGAAGCATCAATAGGACTTAACCTTCTTATAGAACGGAACAGCTGTTCAGCGGCATCAATTGCCTTTACCTGGTCCACTCCCGGCTTTGGAACAATATTTATCACATAGAATGTGTTGTCACTCAAAAAGGACCCTCTTGCATTTGAAATTGGAATCCACACCTGATTATCCGGACCGCCTCCGAATGTACTTCCCTGGCTGGCTATAGTTCCAATAACTTCATATCGGACTGCTCCAACACTTATGATTTTTCCTATCGGCTCCTCTCCTTTAAAAAGAGAAGTTTGAACACCTGACCCAATCACACATGTGAACGAGGCCGATTCCAAATCCTGTGAACTGAAATTTCTTCCTTTAGCAATTGAAGTTCCTGTGAATGCAAGATTGTTTTCGTCTGTGGCAGTCACTCTGATATTCGGGTTGGTCTTGCTGGACCCGTATTTAATTGTTGCATTACCTATTGCGGTAGCAGAAATTGAAATAACAGAAGGAACTGAATAAGTTTCCGCAAAACTTTTTGCCTGAGAATACCTGATGTTTCTCCTGTTTAAAATTCTCGCTCTCCTTTCTCCACTTTCTACATCGCTAAAATTTGACCTTATGGAAAAAGAGTTTGCTCCCATTTTTCCAAAGTTATCGCTTAGCATTGCCTT
This sequence comes from Bacteroidales bacterium, assembly GCA_013335275.1. Classification (GTDB taxonomy): domain Bacteria; phylum Bacteroidota; class Bacteroidia; order Bacteroidales; family UBA932; genus Bact-08. Next base: position 3,717 of record JAAXVX010000150.1, on the reverse strand, counting down.
AAGAGAATCTGTTGCAGTGAGAATCCCAACAAGAGATGTAATCCCGATTGCAATAATCAGAATTGTAAGCGACGAGCGTAATCGTGTACTTTTAATCGATTTCAAAGCCACCTTAAGGTTCTCTTTCAGAAGAGGTGTAACTCCCAGTTTATGGGCTATTTGAGATGTGAGAGACGGCATAAAGGTATATTATTGCTAAATAAGTCTGTAAAAGTAGGAAATTATATCTTATTAGCATAAATTTGCAGCCGAATTCATTTATAGATGAGAAATAATCAATCACAAAGTCGTACCGGTGCGGGAGCATCCGGACGAAGGACCCCATCAAGAGCAGGAGCCGGGAGGTCTGCAGGGGCAGAGAGAAGCGGGCGCAGAGATTCAAAACCATTTGACGGCGAACGCAGAGAAGCAAGACCGGTAGGTCGTCCGAGAAAGGATTCCAAGCCTTTTGCAGGAGAGCATAAAGATGAAAAACAATTCAGAAGACCTCGCAGAGAGATCCAACCATTTGGAGGAGAGAACATCGAGGGAGAGAGAACATTCAGCCGTCCTCGCAGAGAGGGTGGAAATGACAGATCATTCAGCCGTACTCCAAGAGAAGGCGGAAATGAGAGAAAATTCAGCCGTACCCCGAGAGAAGGCGGAGAAGAGAGGTCATTCAGCCGTCCTCGCAGAGAGGGTGGAGAAGAGAGGTCGTTCAGCCGTCCTCGCAGAGAAGGCGGAAATGAGAGATCATTTAGCCGTACTCCAAGAGAAGGTGGAAGTGAGAGATCATTCAGCCGTCCTCGCAGGGAAGGTGGAGAAGAGAGGTCGTTCAGCCGTCCTCGCAGAGAGGGTGGAAATGACAGATCATTCAGCCGCACTCCAAGAGAAGGCGGAGAAGAGAGATCATTCAGCCGTCCTCGCAGAGATTCATTTGGGTCTGACGGACCAAAAAGAATAGTAAAATCAAGAAGTACCAAACCAAAAGCCAAATCCGACGACGGAATGGTGCGACTCAATAAATTTATTTCCAATTCCGGAGTATGTTCACGTCGCGAAGCCGATGAATATATCGTAGCAGGATTGGTGAGTGTTAACGGAGAAGTTATTACAGAACTCGGCACCAAAATAAAACAGGATTCAGATGTACGTTTCAACGGAGAACGTCTCAAAGGAGAAGAGAAAGTATATATCCTGATGAACAAGCCAAAGGATTTTGTAACAACAGTGTCCGACCCCAATGCAGACAAGACCGTTATGGATCTCATTGCCGGCAAATGTTCGCAGCGCGTATATCCTGTAGGTCGTCTGGACAAACAGACAACCGGGGTACTGCTTCTGACAAATGACGGAGAGATGGCAGACAATCTTACTCACCCTTCAAACATGCACAAAAAGATTTATCATATTGTTCTTGATAAAAACCTCAGTGGAAGCGATTTCAATGCAATTCTTGAAGGAATTACGCTGGATGACGGTCCTGTACATGCCGATTCCCTTGCATATGTAGATGGAGAGAAGAGCGAAGTGGGACTTGAAATTCACTCAGGAAGAAACCGTGTTGTAAGAAGAATATTCGAACATCTGGGATATAAAGTAAAAAGACTTGACAGGGTGTTCTTTGCCGGTCTTACTAAGAAAAATCTAAGAAGAGGACAGTGGCGTTTCCTCACCGAACTGGAAATTTCAATGCTAAAAATGGGAGCCTATGAATAACCTGCCAGCGGCAAATAAAATTCATAAATCGGGATTTGTCAACATTATCGGTAATCCGAATGTTGGCAAATCTACGCTTATGAATGCCCTTGTGGGGGAAAGGATATCAATAGTCACAGCCAAGGCTCAGACTACCCGCCACAGGATAATGGGAATAGTAAACGGAGAGGATTATCAGATAGTCTACTCCGATACCCCGGGCATACTCAAGCCAAGCTACAGGCTTCAGGAGAGTATGATGAATTTCGTAGATACAGCTATAGGTGATGCCGATATAATTCTTTATGTAACCGATGTTGTTGAACAAAGCACCAAAAATGAGGAGTACATCGAGAGGCTAAGCAAAGTCAGCTCTCCTGTAATTCTTGTGATAAATAAAATTGACATCAGCAACCAGAAGGATATTGAGGAGTTGTATGCAAGATGGAAAGAATTATTGCCTAAGGCAGAGATATTTCCTATCTCGGCAATAGAAAAATTTAATACAGACACACTGTTCAACAGAATTCTGGAACTTATTCCGGAAAGCCCTGCATGGTACGACAAAGATGTACTCACAGACAGAAATCTTCGGTTTTTTGCTTCAGAAATAATCAGGGAGAAAATCCTGCTCAACTACGACAAGGAGGTCCCCTATTCTACTGAGGTTGTAATTGAAATGTTCCAGGAAGAGGGTGGTTTGTACAAAGTGGATGCTGTAATATATGTCATGAGAGATTCCCAAAAAGGGATAATTATCGGGAAAGGCGGTTCTGCACTAAAAAAAGTAGGGACAGAAGCGCGAAAAGATATGGAATCATTTTTTGAAAAAAAGGTTTTTTTGCAGATATTTGTAAAGGTTAATTCGGACTGGAGAGAGGATAAGAGAAAACTCCGTCAGTTCGGTTACATACAAGATTAGATAAAAGACAAAAATAAAGAATGAGTACCCCCGATCTTGACTTTGAATTAGAAGCGACAGACGACCCAATCGAAAACACCGAATCTTCCGAAAGCAGTAAATACGACAAACTTATTAATGAGGGCGACAAAAAGTACAAGCTCACGGGTATGTACAAAGAGTGGTTCCTCGACTATGCTTCGTATGTAATTCTGGAGAGGGCGGTTCCTCACATCAATGACGGTCTTAAACCCGTTCAGAGGCGGATTCTCCATGCTATGAAAAGGATGGACGACGGCCGGTACAATAAGGTTGCAAACATAATTGGTTCCACAATGCAGTTCCACCCACACGGGGACGCTTCTATCGGAGATGCATTGGTTCAGCTGGGGCAGAAAGATTTGCTTGTCGACTGTCAGGGAAACTGGGGTAATACACTCACCGGCGACAGCGCTGCAGCTCCCCGTTATATAGAGGCAAGACTCAGCAAATTTGCCAATGAAGTCGTTTTCAATCCTAAGACTACAGAATGGATGAACTCCTACGACGGAAGGAATCAGGAGCCTGTGAGCCTCCCCGTCAAATTTCCGCTTCTTCTTGCACAGGGTGTAGAAGGTATTGCGGTGGGACTTGCTTCAAAAATTCTTCCCCACAATATTAACGAACTCATAGATGCCTCAATATCATACTTAAATAACCGCGAGTTTACAATATTTCCCGACTTTCCAACCGGAGGTCTGGCAGATTGCAGTAAATACAATCAGGGATTGAGGGGTTCTGTGGTTAAAGTGAGGGCCAAAATCAGCAAACTCGACAAAAAGACTCTTGTTATAACAGAAATTCCTTTCGGGCTTACAACATCCAAGCTCATTGAGTCTATTCTAAAAGCAAACGACAAAGGAAAAATAAAGGTCCGCAAAGTTGACGACAATACATCAAGCGGGGCCGAAATTGTTGTCCATCTGCATAACGAAGTATCTCCCGATAAAACAATAGATGCCCTATACGCATTCACCGATTGCGAAACTTCAGTTTCACCCAATTCATGCGTAATCCGTGAAAAACATCCATGCTTTATTGGTGTGGATGAAATCCTGATTCACAATACCGAGCACACAAAGTCTCTTCTTAAAAGAGAA
>JAAXVX010000149.1 GCA_013335275.1 Bacteroidales bacterium | reverse complement strand
TCCTTCATTGCAGTGCCCTATGAGTTTATCTCCGTCGAAACTTTTCCCTGCCTCTGATACAAATTTTTCAAAGTCCACAGGTTCATTGAGTTTTGGCAGCGTAACTTTTAAAGATTGCTTCATTGCCGAAAGAATTATTCTTTCTCCCCTCTCTTTTTTATAGACTTTCCTCTCCGAGTGGGCACCAAGTATGGGTGTTATTTCATCCACCCCAAACTCTGTTGCCTTCTCCAGAAACCACTCATATCTTTCAAGATTTTTAGTGGGCGCAGCCGCTATGTGCAGGTAATACGGGCGTGAATCTCTTCCGGAAATCCTCTCCACAATGTTCACATTGCACTTTTTACCGGTTACGGAAACAATCTCCCCCCTGAACAGAATGCCGGAACCATCTGTAAGAAAAATTGAGTCTCCGGGCTTATTCCTTAATACCTTAATACAGTGTGCAGACTCCTGCTCGTCAAGCGTGGCAAGGGAACCTATAATGTTATTTGTAAAAAATAGCTCCATATCTAAGGCAAATATACAATAAAAAGGTTATTTTTGTTGGAACCTCAAAACTTAGAACTATGAAAACTGCGGCCAACAGATACACTGCTCTTGATGTACTCAGGGGCATGACAGTGGCAGGGATGATTCTGGTTAACAACCCCGGAACCTGGTCCAAAATATTTCCACCGCTCAAGCATGCCGCGTGGAGCGGATGTACTCCTACCGACCTGGTTTTTCCATTTTTCCTTTTTATTGTTGGCGCTGCTCTCTCTTTTGCTTTTGCCAAGTACAACGACGGCCTTAACAGTGCGTCGGTTAAAAAACTTGTTAAACGCGCTGCGCTTATTTTCATTACTGGTCTTGCCCTCAACGCATACCCGTTCTACCCTACCACATTAAATCACGAACTCACCTTCGGAGAAAATTATATGGTATACCTTAATTCCATCCGCATTTTTGGTGTGCTGCAAAGAATTGCCCTGTGTTATCTTGTGGGAGGATTTATTGCACTGTGGCTGAAAAAACAAAACAGGATAATTGTCGGGATGGTTGTACTCATGGCTATCCACTGGCTCATTCTTGTTCTTTTTGGCACAGGCGACCCATTCTCAATTGAGGGAAATATTTCAGGCCCGATTGATGCTGCACTTGTTGGAGACAAACATATATATCATGGTTTTGGCGTTCCTTTTGATCCGGAAGGACTTTTGGGCGTTCTGTCCGGCTCTGCAACTGTTTTATTCGGATTCCTTATTGGCGGAATTATCCGCAGGTCCGAACAAAAAATTGATGCTGTGGGAAAACTTTACACGATTGGGCTCATTTCTCTGGCCATAGGTGTAATTCTCAACATATTCATTCCTATAAACAAGCCGCTATGGACACCTGCATACGTATTCTATGCCGGCGGATGGTCAATTCTCATGCTGGCGCTCTTTATCTACTTTATTGACGTAAAAGGCAAGGAGAAGATTTTCTTCCCGTTCAAGGCAATGGGGCTCAACCCTTTGTTCGCATTTGTAATGGCGGGAATTTTTGCAAAGACTCTTGGCAGGATGATTAAATGGACCACCATTGTTGTAACCGACGACTGGACAATTAAAGAGACTACAGTTTCTGCCTCTACCTGGTTTTACAAAAATGTTTGTGCTGCTCTTCTGGGCAACAATGAATGGGGGTCGCTGATGTATGCGCTCATTTATGTGACAATCTTCACATCTATGGCTATATGGCTGTACCGAAAGAAAATTATAATTAAACTTTAGTGCAGATTTATGGCCTTTATTGGACTATTGTCGGACACCCACTGCTATTTTGATGATTCCCTCAGGGAGTTTTTCAAAGATGTCGATGAAATCTGGCATGCCGGTGATTTTGGAAACATTGAGGTATCCGATCAAATTACGGCATTCAAACCTCTGAAAGGGGTTTACGGGAACTGTGACGGAACCGGCGTCCGCTCAGTTCATCCGTATATTCAGGTTATGGAGGTCGAAAAGATGAAGGTTCTCATGATGCACATTGGCGGCTATCCCGGCCGTTACGACCAGCGTGCACTTCAGCTCATTACCGCACATACGCCGGATTTGTTTATCTGTGGCCACTCTCATATACTTAAAGTTGTTTTCGACAAAAAACACAACATGATGACAATAAATCCAGGAGCCGCCGGGGTTCAGGGTTTTCATAATGTGCGCACTGCTGTCCGGTTCCGGATTGAGCAGGGCGAACTGCGGGACATGGAAGTCGCCGAATGGGCAAGAACTCTCTAAATATCAATTAAATATAAAATCAAAACTTTTCAATATGAAAAAAAGCTTTCTACTTTTAGTCGTTTTTCTAATGGCAGGAGTTGCAGGATGGAGTCAGCAAAAGGCTGTCACTACTGCTAATTACGATCTTGCAGCAAGGTTTTCTCCAAAGAAAGTTGGGAAAATGGTTTTTTCGACTTCTGTGAGCCCCAAGTGGTTCAAGAATTCCGACAAATTCTGGTATAGCTACCAGACTGCACAGGGAACATTTTACTATATTGCCGATCCTGTTACAGGGTCTAAAAAAGAGTTGTTTGACAATGTAAAACTTGCAGCTCAGCTTACCGAAATTGTAAAAGATCCGTTTGATGCTCAAAATATTCCTATTACCAATCTCAAACTTGTCGACGATAAGAAATTCACATTCGAAATTAAGAGTTCCGTAGATGTTGAGGTTAAGGACGACAAAACAGGAAAGCCCAAGAAAGAGAAGAAAATTCACGGATTTGAATATGACATTGCAACAGGAGCTCTCTCCGAAGTAAAAGACTACAAAGCTTTCAAACCATACCCCAGATGGGGCAGCGTGTCTCCCGATAAAAAATATGTTGTCTTTTCAAGAGACTACAACCTTTATTGCATGGACATGGCGAACTTTGAGAAAGCAAGAAAAAACGAAGACGACTCTACCATAGTTGAAACTCAGCTCACAAAAGAAGGCACAAGAGACTTTGGATTCGGAAACGGCAACGATGATATATATGCAACAGCAAAAGAGAAGAAGAAAAGAGTATCTGCATATATACTTTGGTCTCCGGACTCAAAAAACTTTGCTTTCATCCGCAGCGACGAATCAAAAGTTAAAGACTTATGGGTCGTAGACATTCTTGCCCAGCCAAGACCAAAACTTGAGAGCTACAAATATCAGATGCCCGGTGAGGCCGAAGCTCCCGTTAGGCATCTTTACATATTTGACATCGAAGGCAAAAAATTCAAGTCTATCAAAACAGCGGCATTCAAAGATCAGGAGCTGAGAATTCACAGCACTCCCGTTCTACAGAAAAACATGTCCGATGACATCAATCCGAATACATGGCTCGGTACCGAAAACAAATTTTACATTACCCGAATCAGCCGTGACTTAAAAAGAGTTGACATTTGTTCGGTTAATATCGCAGAAGACAGCTGCCGTACTCTCATTAAGGAGAGGATGAATACCTATGTGGAAACCAGAGCTCTTAAAATAATCAACGGAGGCAAGGAGCTTATTCACTGGAGCGAACGCACCGGCTGGGCACAATTGTACCTTTACGACGAAAACGGCAATATAAAAAATGCCGTTACAACTGGCGATTTTCATGTCGATGACATAGAAGCAGTTGACCCGGTTCAAAGAGTTGTCTATTTCACGGCAAATGGTAAAGAAAAAAGCGAAGACCCATACTTCGCCCACCATTACAGAGTTAACTTCGACGGAAGCAATCTTAAACTCCTTAATGCCGGTGATTTTAATCACGATGCAATTTCATCCGACAACGGAAGGTACTTTGTCGACAATTATTCAAGGGTGGATGTTGCTCCAAAGTCTTCTTTATACGACAACACCGGCCGTAAAATCATGGACCTTGAAGCAACCGACCTCAGCCGTCTTTTTGCTGCCGGATATAAATTCCCCGAAAGATTTAAAGTAAAGGCCGGAGACGGCATTACAGATCTTTACGGAGTAATTTACAGGCCTTTCGATTTCGACTCTACTAAACTTTATCCTATTATTGAGTATGTATATCCGGGCCCACAAACCGAAGCAGTAAATTCTTCATGGACAAGAAGCATGGACCGCGTGGACCGTCTTGCCCAGTTTGGTTTTATTGTTGTTACTGTTGGAAACAGAGGCGGGCACCCCGCACGTTCTAAATGGTATCACAACTATGGATACGGGAACCTCAGAGACTACGGTCTTGAAGATAAAAAGATTGTTGTAGAGCAGCTTGCCGCTAAATATCCGTACATCAACATCAATAAAGTTGGTATTACAGGGCACTCCGGCGGCGGATTCATGTCAACAGCGGCAATACTTGTATATCCCGATTTCTTCAAAGTTGCGGTATCGTGTTCCGGAAACCATGAAAACAACATTTACAACCGCTGGTGGAGCGAGCAGCACAACGGCGTACTTGAAACTGTTTCCGAAAAGAACGACACCACTTTT
>JAAXVX010000001.1:13735-19779 GCA_013335275.1 Bacteroidales bacterium | reverse complement strand
TATGATATCTCTTCATTTTTATTAACCACCTCATTAATTGAGCGTTATTCGAGTATTCAGATGCCAGTCAATTGATAAGGGCGATTCGGCCGGACGCAGCAACGCGAAGGAGGACGCACAAGCCCTTATCAATTGACTGGCATATTTAAAATTAAATCATTTCGAAAAGCTCATTCACCGGCTTCCTTACTTTCTTCAGGAACTGATGTGAGTCTTCAGCAGAACGGTAACCAACCGCGCCAAGAACAGATGCTGTAAGGCCCTTCTCTTTTAAGCCGAGGATCTCGTCAAATTTAGCTTTATCGAAACCTTCCATAGGGCAGGAATCTATTCTGAGTTCCGATGCAGCAGCCAGCAAAGAACCAAGAGCAATATAAGTTTGCTTAGATGTCCAGTTTATTATCTGCTCGCCGGACATACTTGCCATCTGACCTTTCATCATGTCTCCGTATCCTTTTGTTGAGGCAGGGTCATAACTATTAATGGCTGCGCCCAGGTTTAAGAATTCATCAATTTTTTCCGGTCCCATAGACGTGAAATTACAAAACAGAAATATCTGAGATGCTTCTGTGAGCTGCGCTTGTCCCCAGGCGGCTTCTCTGAGCTTTTCACGGATAGCCGGATTTTCAATAATCATTACTTTATATGGCTGAAGTCCGTATGATGATGGAATAAGGCTTACGGCCTCTTTAAGATACTCCAGGTTTTCCTTTGATATTTTTTTTGCAGTATCGAATTTTTTTGTTGCATAACGCCATTTTAGGCTTTCTACTATACTCATATTTTTAAAATTAATTGTTTTTGATTTTTTTATTTAATTACCACGCCATAGGAACTTCTATAATAAGAACTTTTGAATTCTCTTCTGAAGTCACAGTCACTTTTTCTGCATCAGAAACAGTTATTGCGTCTCTTTTGTTTAATTTATGTCCGTCTATATTAACCACTCCCTCGATTACAAAAATGTATAATCCGTCTCCGGCTTTCTTAACATCATAATCCTGAGTAATTCCCTTCTCAAATTCTCCCATATTGAACCATGCATTCTGGTGAATCCATACTCCTTCGTCTTTCGTATCAGGAGATAGTATCTGCCCGAATTTATTTGCCAATTTTGTCTTATCCAGAACTATTTGCTCATATCTTGGGGCAACACTTTTTTTATTTGGGAAAACCCATATCTGCAGCAACTCAACTTCATCTGTTTTACTGCTGTTGACTTCGCTGTGAATAACACCGGTTCCGGCACTCATAACCTGAATCTCTCCCTCTCTTATTACAGAACTGTTGCCCATGCTGTCTCCGTGGCTCAATTCTCCCCTGAGAGGGATAGTTATTATCTCCATATTATCGTGCGGGTGTTTGCCAAATCCTTCCGAAGGAGCAATTGTGTCGTCGTTGATAACCCTTAGCGCACCGAAATGAATTCTTTCCGGATTGTAATAATTGGCAAATGAAAAAGAGTGATGCGAAGTGAGCCATCCATGACTTGCATGTCCTCTGCTTTCGGCTTTTACGATATTGTATTTTGTTGATTTTGCTTCCATAATCTTATCTTTTTAAATTATGTTGCAAAGGTAACGGGTCCGGAAAGGGCGGTCAATGTAAAAACCCGGCTATCTGTTGTAGTTTTCCGATTTGTTCCTAAAATCAGAAAAAGTTTCTCCCGCTGTAGTTTTATAAAAAGTGCTGAAATGGGCCGGATCAAGAAAACCAAGTTTATAGGCTATCTCTTTCGAAGACAGACTCGTATGAACACCAAGCCTTCTTGCCTCAAGAATGAGTCTGTTTTGAATGTACTCTTTGGCATTTGTTCCTGTAGTGCTTTTTAAAACGTTATTAAGGTAGTCCGGAGTTATATTAAGTGCCTTAGAGTAATCTCCCACAAGGTGCCACTCATTAAATTTCTCTTCAACCAGCTTTTTAAACTCTCCGGCAATACTCCTTCCTGTTTCCATAAACTGTGTGTTTCCGGCAAACAGGTGTTCGGCGGCACTGTTACATTCTATTAAAAATAGCTTAAGCCATGACGCAACTGCATCATTCACAAACCTCTCCCCTCTCTTAAAAAGTTGTTCTATCTCTTTTCCAATATATTGCAGTTTTTCGGACCCTTCCAATCCGACATCTACAGGAGAAGCTTCCGGATGGTCAGAGAAAAGGGCAATGTTTGATAAAAAATCTTCGCTTATGTTGTATTTACAGAGAAAGTCCTTTGTAAACATTATCACCAGACCAATCGGTTTTTCCGGAGTATAAACCTGATGAACCTGTCCGGGAGAAAGAAAGAAAACCCGGCCGGAAACTATATCATATTCTTTATAATCAATTATATGAGTACCGATACCTGTTTTAATAAAGATAATTGTATAGAAATTGTGTCTGTGCGGAGGGTCAGCCTCGCTTCCGGACTCATCCCAAATCTCCTCCATTGTCCTAAAAGCAAAAAGGACATTTTCCTCTCCCACCTGCAAATCAAATGAAGGAATTTCTCTTCCCCTGGTATCTGTAAACAAAGAATTTTTCATAATTCCTTCATTTTCACAATAGATTTATCGGGACAGATTTTATTTAGTTCTTTAATCGTTTTACCAAAAAGCGGATGCACAATATTGGGAGCAATCTCCATCAGCGGTTCTAATACAAATTTACGCAAATGCATCCTGGGGTGAGGTATTGATAAGATTTCACTATCATTAACCAGGTTGTCATATAACAAAATATCAATGTCAATCTCCCTCGATTCATATCCCTCTTTTAGAACACCTCTTACCCGTCCGAGCTCTTTTTCTATATTAAGAATCTGTGACAAAAGAACTTCGGGCGAAAGATCGGTTTCAATCATAACCGCCTTGTTTAAAAACCACTCTACCGCATTAAAGCCCCACGGCTCGCTCTCGAAAAGAGATGAGGAAATAACAGGCTTAAGGGAAATAGAATTCAGCCTTTCTACTGCCTTTTCAAGAAGGAGGGCTTTATTCCCTCTGTTACTGCCCAGAAGCAAATAAACTTTATGCATTTTATAATAATCCCAGTTCAAGCAAAGCCTCTTCGCTCATTCTGTTTTTGCTCCACGGCGGGTCGAAAGTAAGTTCAATAGCAACGTCCTCAATAGTGGGAACATCCATTACCGCGTCATAAACATCCTGCAACAGCTGATCGGCCATTGGACAATTAGGAGCCGTAAGTGTCATCTTTATAAATGCCTTTTTGTTTTCATCTACTCTTATATCGTAAATGAGCCCAAGATCATAAACATTCACCGGAATTTCCGGGTCATGGACCTGCTTTAAAGCCAGCACAATATTCTTTTCAACACTCATATTTAATAATTTAGCTATTCTTGTTTGCCGCAAAAGCAACAGCATAAAATTTAATTTGCCTGATCATGGATAAAAGACCATTTGCTCTTGTTGGAGAGAGATTCTCTTCAAGGCCTATCTCTTTAATGAATAAAAGATCGGCATCAATGATTTCCTGAGGGGTTCTTCCCGAAAAAACCCTTACCAAAAGAGAAATAATACCTTTTGTTATTATTGCATCGCTGTCCGCGGTAAAATATATCTTCCCGTCAATATAATCAGCAGCAAGCCATACTCTTGACTGACATCCCTTTATGAGATTTTTCTCGTCTTTCCCCTTTTCATTTATTATAGGAAGCGACTTACCAAGTTCAATTATGTACTCATATTTGTCTAACCAGTCTGTAAAAATCGAAAATTCCTCTACAATTTGCTGCTCTACCTCTTTAATTGTCATTATATATTTTTTTAAATATCTTGTTTTTAAAGCTGCTTATCTATATAATTGATACCTACGATAACATTCTTACGCCTCTTTTTACGGATTCGATGAATATTTCGGCTTCCTTCATCGTATTATACACTGCAAGAGAGGCCCTTACCATACCGGTTACTCCATACCGGCTCATGAGAGGTTCGCAGCACATCATTCCGGAACGGACTGCAACGCCCATTTTGTTAAGCAAAATAGCCAGATCCGAAGGGTGAATGCCCTCAATATTAAAAGAGAACAAAGAAATCTTGTTTTCTCCCAAACCATAAATACGAATTCCTTCAATTTTAGAAAGCTCCCGGATAATAAACGATATAATCTCTTTTTCGTGCTTTTCTGCAAACCCCTTGTCAATGCTGTTCATGAATTTAATTGCCTCTCCAAGAGCAGCTGCGCCAATAAAATTTGGAGTTCCGGCTTCAAATTTCAGAGGTAATTCGGCAAATGAAAATTTCTCAAGACTAACAGAACCAACCATATCGCCACCACCCATCCAGGGAACCATCTCTTCAAGCAAATTCTTTTTCCCGTAAAGAATTCCGGTACCGGTAGGCCCGTACAATTTGTGTCCGGAAAAGACATAAAAATCACAATCAAGCTCTTTTACATCAACTTCTGTATGAACGACTCCCTGAGCACCGTCAATAAGAACCTTCGCTCCCGCAGAGTGTGCTTTGTCGATTAACTGTTTAACAGGGTTGATTATGCCAAGAACATTTGAAATATGCGCTGCAGAAACAAGTTTGACCCGTTTATCAAGAAGCTGGTCCAGCAAATCCATTCTCCAGTTACCATGTTCGTCAACAGGCAAAAACCGAAGTTCTGCACCCGACCTGCTACACGCCATTTGCCAGGGAACAAGATTTGAATGGTGTTCGGCCTCCGTTAACAGAATTACGTCCCCTTTGTTAATGAAAGTGGATGTAAAACTATTTGCCACGAGGTTTATCGAGGCTGTAGTACCGGAAGTGAATATAATTTCTCCTCTGTCGCCGGCATTGATAAATAATTTCACAGCATCCCTCGCTCCTTCGTATAAAATAGTACTACGCGCACTAAGCTCATGAACAGCTCTGTGAATGTTGCCATTAACTCCGGAGTTCATTTCGTTAAGCAGACTGATGACGCCCACAGGCTTTTGCGCAGTTGCCCCATTGTCGAAGTAAACCAACTCCCGGTTATTAACCCTTTGTGTGAGAGCGGGAAACTGTTCCCGAATTTTTTCTATATTGTTGTATAACTCCATTTATCTCTTTTTCTGACAGTTTTTACTTTATATATCGCACAAAATTAGCAAAACAAAGTTTCTCAATATACCTTAAAAAACATAAATTTGCCATAAATGTTTAAATAAGACAAAATGTACGACTACATAAAAGGCATTCTTGCAGAACTTACCCCAACAGAAGTTGTTTTAGAGACAAATAATATCGGGTACAAGGTTTTGATTTCTCTTCAGACTTATTCTAAGCTGCAGCCTGGTGCAAATACCAAACTCTACATATATCACCATATAAGAGAAGACATTGAGCTTTTCTTCGGTTTTTACGATAAAGAAGAGAGGGTGATTTTTTGTCACCTGATTGAAGTTTCCGGAATCGGGCCAAATACAGCAAGGACCATGCTTTCTTCCATGACGTCCGAAGAGATACGCAATGCAATAATAACCGGAGACATTAATAAACTTAAAAGCATTAAGGGTATTGGCCTCAAAACTGCTCAGAGATTGCTTATTGAACTAAAAGACAAGATTATAAAAGGTGGCGTTGCCGACATTTCCGGCAGTTTTTACGAAGGAGGCGTTCCTACTCAAAGGGATGAGGCACTTTCTGCTCTTGTTTTGCTCGGTTTCTCCAAACAAAATGTCGAAAAAGTACTGGACTCAATTTTAAAAGAGTTGCCGGGATGCCGGCTGGAAGACCTCATTAAGCTTGCTCTAAAAAGGTTATAATATTAAATATATTTCATACATTTGCCTCAAATTTAATAACAGAATTATGAATATACCTGCAAATCTAAAGTACAGCAATGACCACGAGTGGGTTCTTGTTGAAGGTAATATCGCAACCATTGGTATTACCGACTTCGCACAAGGACAATTAGGAGACATCGTTTTTGTTGACATTCAAACCGAAGGGGAAACCCTTGACCTGGGTGAAGTTTTTGGTGCCATTGAGGCAGTAAAAACTGTGGCAGACGGCCTTATGCCTGTTTCCGGAAAAATTGTTGAGATTAACGCAAACCTGGAG
>JAAXVX010000001.1:0-13725 GCA_013335275.1 Bacteroidales bacterium | reverse complement strand
CGCCCTGATGGATGCAGATAAATACAAGACAATTCTCTAACTTATTCTTTTATATTACGAAATATTACCCTTTGGATTTTTCCAAAGGGTTTTTTATTAAATTTACACTCAGTTTAAAAATAGAACCCTAAAAATATGAAGCACAGTTTTGGAAGTGACAATCATTCAGGAGTTGCTCCGGTAATAATGGAGGCAATCATTAACGCTAACAATGAATTCCAGGTTGCGTATGGCGAAGATGAGATAACCAAGCGGGCAGTTAATGAGTTCAAAAGAGTTTTGGGAGAAAACGCCTATCCCTTTTTTGTTTTTAACGGTACCGGTGCAAACATAGTTTCACTTAAGGCGATGACCAACACTTTCAACTCCATCCTGTGCCCGGAAAGCGCACATATTAATATGGACGAATGCGGAGCGCCTGAAAAGCTAACAGGCTGTAAGTTGGTACCACTTCCCTGCGTCAACGGCAAAGTAACCCCTGAAGTAGTTAAAAAAGCGCTTACAGGTTTTGGTTTTCAGCACCATTCTCAACCAAAGGTGCTATCTATTTCACAACCAACAGAACTTGGCACCCTATATACCCCTAAAGAAATTGAAATTCTGGCCAGACTTATGCATGAACACGATTGTTACCTGCATATAGACGGCTCGCGCATCTCAAATGCCTCTGCCTCTCTTAAAATGCCAATTAAAAGCTTCACAGCAGACCTGGGAGTAGACGCCATATCATTCGGCGGTACAAAAAACGGCTTGCTCATTGGCGAGGCTGTTGTTTTCTTTAGAGAAGAGCTTGCGAAAAATTTCCTTTATATCAGGAAGCAGGCCGGTCAGTTGTATTCCAAGAACCGGTTTATTGCTGCACAATTTGAAGCATATCTGAAGGATGATACTAATATTAAGCTGGCTTCGGAGTCTAACAGCATGGCTAAGTATCTTGAACAGGAGCTAAAAACTGTTCCCCGGATTGAAATCAGCCGCCCTGTTGAAACAAATGTTGTTTTTGCTTTTGTTCCGCGTGATTTATGCGACAAACTGCGTGAACTTCACTATTTCTACATATGGGACGAAGAGACATACGAAGTGAGGTGGATGTGCTCTTTCAATACTACAAAAGCAGACATCGATATTTTTATAAAAGATATAAAAAGACTTGTTGAATAAACTTAAACCCCCAATCTAAAACTATGGAAGTTAAAAGAACATTTGATCTTTTAGAAAATCTGGTCACACAATATCCGAAAGATGATATTCTGAGCAGAAAATTCAATGGTAAGTGGATAAAGTACTCTTGTAAAGACTATTACGCATATTCCCATAAACTTGCCTATGCTTTTCTTTCAATTGGTCTAAAAAAGGATGACAAAGTTATTGCCATTTGCGCGAACAGGCCGGAGTGGAACTTCATTGATATGGGTCTCACTCTTGCAAACCTCATATATGTTCCGGTTTATACAACAATGAGCAACGAAGACTATAAACACATTTTTAATCACAGTGATGCGAAAGTCATAATTCTTGGCAACGAATCTCTTGTGAAAAAACTTGTACCATTTATAGAAAAAGCGGACCATCCCATAAAAGTATATACGCTGGACCATGTTGAAGGCTATGAATCAATTGAAGATTTGTATAAGCTTGGGGATGAAAATGCTTCCAAATATGAAGAAGCAATAAAGAAAAACAAAGCAGAACTAAGTGATAGTGAGGTGGCTACAATAATTTACACTTCAGGAACCACCGGTACACCAAAAGGAGTTATGCTCACTCACAGAAATCTTGTCTTTGAGTTTATTGGAACAGCTGTACAGCAGATAAGAGACTACAGACATAAAATGCTTAGTTTCCTTCCTCTGTGTCATATTTATGAGCGCAGCATGAATTACGACTATCAATATCTCGGCATCAGCATCTATTATGCCGAAAGTCTCTCAACTATTGCGACAGACCTTGCAGATTGCAAGGCAGACGGATTTTGCGCAGTTCCAAGAGTACTGGAGATGATGTTTTCAAAATTTGAAAGTGCAGGAAAGGATTTAAGCGGGATTAAAAAACTTATATACAACTGGGCTTTTTCGATTGCATGTAAATTTGATTATTCAAACACAAGCCCCTTATACAAACTCAGGTACTCAATTGCAGACAAGCTTGTGTACAGCAAATGGAGAGAGAAACTTGGAGGAAAAGAGATGCTGGTTGTTTCCGGCGGTTCCGCTATCCAGGCTAAGATAATCAGGCTCTTTACAGCTGCAAAGATGTATGTATTTGAAGGTTACGGCATGACAGAAGCCTCCCCGGTTATAGCGGTAAATAATCCTAAAGAGATGATTATTAAAATCGGAACTGTAGGCAAAGCAATGGAAGGAACTGAAATGAAAATTGCCGAAGACGGAGAAATTCTTTCACGTGGCCCTCACATTATGCTTGGTTACTATAAAGATCCGGAATACACAAAGGAAGTTATTGACAGCGAGGGCTGGCTGCATACCGGCGACATAGGAGTAATGGTAGACAAGATCTTCCTGAAAATAACCGACAGAAAGAAAGAGATTTTCAAACTTTCTGCAGGTAAATATGTTGCGCCTCAGGTAATTGAGAACCTGTTAAAAGAGTCTTCCTATATTGAAAACTGTATGGTTATAGGTGAAAATCAAAAATTTGCTTCAGCTATAATAATTCCGAATATAAACGGGCTTCATTTCTGGGCTGCCAAACATAAGGTACAATATGCCGATAATATTGACCTTATATCTAAGCCGGAAGTCATTAAAAAAATTAATAAGGAGATAGAAAAGGTTAATAGCCGCCTGGCTATTCACGAACAAGTTAAAAGACCTAAGTTGATTATTGACGAATGGACTCCTCTAAACGACATGCTTTCACAGACTTTGAAGTTGAAAAGAACGAAAATAAGGGCAAAATATGCCGACCTTATTGCTGATATTTATAAGAACGAATAGAAAATGGTAGTACGGGAAGCCACAATCAAAGACAGGGAATATATAGCTGAGATATGGCGGGCTTGTTTCACTGATGATGAGGATTATATATATAAATACTTAAACCATTGCCTCCCTCATACTAAAACATGGGTATTGGGAGAAGAGAATGGTGATATTTACTCTTGTGCTTCCGTCATTCCTTCATACGCTATTTTAAAGGGAGAGAATATTTCAGGTGGCTACCTTTATGGAGTAGGCACGCTACCAGGCCACAGAGGCAACTCCTATTCCCGGATTATTATTGAGAAAGCTATTGATTATCTTAAGATTAAGGGTTATTCTTATTTATTGGTAAAGCCCGCAACAGTCGGTCTTTTTGAGCTCTATCAAAAGCTTGGCTTTGAAAAAGAGTTGCTTAAATCTTCATATAAACAATACTTTGAGCAAATAGATAAGGCATCTATAAGTTGGAGATATCAAAAAATAATTGGTTCTATTAAACAACTTTCTCCTGAACGCCTTGCAAAATTAAGAGAAGAGCAAATATCAAAATCCTGTTTCATGTGGCCACTTCCTATCCTCAGATATGCTCTTTCCGAAGTATTGGACAGAAATGGCAATGCTTTTGAATTCGAAAAGATCACTATTGAAGGATTAACAAAGCGCATTTATGTTATCGGATACCCGGACGAAACGGATATCTCCGGAAAAATATATAAAATTCTTGAAAGCAACGCAACTACGATGGATGATTTTCAAGACATTTATTCCGTTTTGAGGTTTACCGGAAGAAGCGAGACATATATAGTAAAAGCAGATCTACCAGGCTATGGATATGAAAAACTGCCCGGTTCAAATACAGAACGGGCAGCTCTTTTTATGGAATTAAAGGATGGTGTTGCAAAATCTATTGATAAGCTCCACCTCTCTCTTCCGATGGAATAGCATCACTATGTTCCACGAGGAACAATAACCTTTATTTTATTGCTATCTACCGAAATACACAAGCAGAATAGATATATCTGCAGGTGATACTCCCGGAATTCTTGATGCCTGAGATATAGTCTTTGGCCTTTGTTTTTGGAGCTTTTGTCTTGATTCAATAGACAAGGAAGTAAGGTTTGTATAATCAAACTTTTCAGGAATCTTAATCTCCTCCAGCTTTAATATCTTATCGGCAATCCTTTTCTCTCTGTCTATATATCCTTTATATTTAATGAGGATCTCTACAGATTCAAGTATCTCTTTTTTAATGATTTTTACGCCGGAGATACTCCCGTTGTAAGCATTATTCTGATATGGCAATAAAAGATCTGCAGCCAAAGTAGAAAAAGTTTCGGTCAAGGATGATATATCATTATTTGATAGGGAATTACTTGCTTCGTCCTCTTCTTTATCTGCATCGAATAATATCTCTAATATCTGAGGTGCATTTATCGATGTATTTGCTTTTTCAGCCAAATAATTTTCAATCGTTCCACGTGGAACAATTTCAATTAGCGATTTTAAATCTACCTGAGGCCGGCTTAAAATCTCGGAAATCTTCTTTTTTTGATTGATCGTGGTTGTGCTAATTCTTTCAAGAAAAGGATTAGCCTCGTCAGGAGAGATTGTCGCAGTTGTTAAAAAATCAATAATATCATTGATTAGCTCGTATTTTTTATTGATTAGCCTAAATCTTTCGTGAGAAGCAAGCCCAATTTTATAACCAATATTTGTGAGCCGGAGGTCTGCATTATCCTGCCTAAGTAAAATTCTATATTCTGCCCGGGATGTAAACATTCTATACGGCTCGTCCACTCCCTTTGTTACCAGATCGTCAATAAGAACACCAATATAGGCCTGATTGCGCTTTAGAATCAACGGTTCTTTTCCCGCCAGTTTTAAATGTGCATTGATACCGGCAATTAAACCCTGAGCGGCAGCTTCTTCATAACCTGTTGTTCCGTTAACCTGACCTGCAAAATAAAGATTGGAGATAATTTTGGTTTCAAGGGTATGGTTCAACTGAGTAGGCGGAAAATAATCATATTCCACAGCATAAGCCGGCCGGAAAATAATTACATTTTCAAATCCGGGAATTGCCCTTAAAGCAGCATATTGAGTATCAAGCGGCAAAGAAGAGGAAAATCCCTGAAGATAATATTCATTGGTATTCCATCCTTCCGGCTCTAAAAATAGCTGGTGAGAATTTTTATCAGAAAAGGTTCTTAGCTTATCCTCAATGCTGGGACAATATCTCGGCCCTTTACCTGAGATTTTTCCGGAAAACAGGGGAGAAAATTCAAAGCCATCTTTTAGTATATCGTGAACTTTACTATTAGTATGAACCATGTAACAACTCATCTGCTTAACCGAACCCTGGATAGGTGACGGAATATTTAAGAACGAAAATTTCTCCGGATTGATGTCACCGGGCTGAATTTCAAGTTTTGATAAATCAACTGATCTTGCATCAATTCTCGGAGGTGTTCCGGTCTTCATTTTTTCAACCAAAAATCCCATACTCAAAAGCTGCTCCGAAAGGTGCAGAGAAGGAAGCTCCCCTACTCTGCCGCCTTCAGCTGAATGAAGGCCTATAAATAGCTTACCATTTAAAAATGTACCAGCAGTAAGAATTACGGATTTTGCACTAAAAGTCGCTCCGAGTTCCGTTGTTACACCGGTAACACAATTATTGTCAAAAATAAAAGAGACAACTGTATCCTGCCAGATATTTAAGTTTGGAGTGTTTTCCAAAATATATCTCCAGTTCAATGAATAGTGCTGTCTGTCGCATTGAGCCCTCGGGCTCCACATAGCAGGCCCTTTAGACCGGTTTAGCATCCGGAATTGGAGAGTACTTGCATCTGTAACAGCACCGGAACAGCCACCCAATGCGTCTATTTCTCTAACAATCTGTCCTTTAGCGATTCCGCCAATTGCAGGATTGCAAGACATTTGAGCGATCTTATTCATGTCCATAGTTAAAAGAAGGACTTTCGAACCCATCTTAGCAGCTGCATGCGCCGCTTCACAACCTGCATGTCCCGCTCCAATAACTATTATGTCGTAGCTGTCTGTCATTTAATGTCTTAGATTTAAATAAAAGCTTTCTTTTTCTCTCATTACTTTACCCTGAGCTTTAGTTTTGTCTTTATATCCCAGGAGATGCAGTACCCCATGAATAATAACCCTGTGGAGTTCCTCGTCAAAAGATGAAGAATAAGTTCTTGAATTTTCCCTTACTCTGTCAATGCTGATAAACAAATCTCCTGATATAATTTTGTCTGAGCAATTGTCAAATGTTATAATATCGGTATAAAAATCGTGTGAGAGGTACTTTTTGTTTAATTCAAGTAAATATTCATCTGAACAGAAAATAATATTAATATCTCCTGTTTTAAATTTAACATTAGCTGATTCAGATGCAATAACATCCTTAATCCATTCGTTATTGTCTCTTCGACCTTTGAAAACAAAACGAGTATTTTCCCTGAAGTATTTAACCATTGTTTTTCTGTTCTTCCAGCAAATCCCAGTATTCGACGGCTCTTCTTGTGTGGGGGATAACAATTGAACCGCCAACAAGGTTCGCAACCGAAAAAATTTCAAAAAGCTGCTCTCTTGTCACCCCCTGTTCAAAACATTTTTCCAGATGATATTTAATACAATCATCGCAGCGAAGTACCATTGAAGTTGCAAGTCCGAGCATTTCTTTTGTTTGTGAAGACAAGGCCCCATCTTCATAACATCTGGTGTCAAGATTATAAAATCTCTTAAAAAATAAATTGTCAGAATCAAGAATTATCTTATTCATTTTGGCACGATATGTGCGGAATTCTTCAACGCTATTCATGTTTTTATTATTTGCTGCAAAACTACTAAAATATATAAATTAAAATTTTAAAATTATGTCAAAGGTAAGTGTTATTGGTGCCGGGAATGTTGGAGCCACTTGTGTCAATGCGATGAATATGATGCAATTCGCTGGCGAAATTGTATTGTTGGATATTAAACCCGGTATTGCAGAAGGAAAAGCGATTGATATGATGCAAACCGCGAAGCTCCTCAGATTCGATACAAAAATAACCGGAGTAACAAATGATTATGAAGCAACAGCCAAATCAAAGGTAATTGTTGTTACATCTGGTCTTCCACGTAAACCCGGTATGACCAGGGAAGAGCTTATCAGCACAAACGCAGAGATAGTAAACAACGTCGTTGAAAACGCACTGAAATACTCACCTAATGCAGTATTTGTGATGATTTCAAATCCAATGGATACAATGACTTATTTAACACTGAAAAGGACCAAGCTTGCCAAGAACAAAGTAATTGGCATGGGCGGTATCCTTGACAGCAACAGATTCGTATATTATTTAAGAAAAGCTCTGGACTCTCCTGCAAGTGACGTAGCCGGCATGGTTATCGGTGGTCATGGGGATACAACCATGATTCCGTTAACAAGATTTGCAAACTTAAGAGGCATTCCGGTAAACGAACTGCTTTCCGGCGAAGTGCTTGCACAGGTAGCTAAAGACACTATGGTTGGTGGTGCAACTCTCACAAAACACCTGGGAACATCTGCCTGGTATGCTCCCGGTGCAGCAGCTGCAGCACTTGTCAGATCTATCGTACTCGATGAAAAAAAGATTTATCCTTGCAGCGTTATGCTTGAGGGCGAATTCTCACAAGAAGATATATGCCTTGGTGTTCCTGTAGTTGTGGGCAGACACGGATGGGAAAGAATTGTTGAACTCAACCTCAACGCAGAAGAGAAAGCAGAATTCCAGAAGAGCGCAGATTCGGTAAGGTCAACTAATCAGGTGCTAAAGGACCTAAATTTGATTTAGTAAAATTCAAAATATTTTGCATCTTTGCGGTGCAAAATATATGGGGTATTAGCTCAGTTGGCTAGAGCGCTTGCATGGCATGCAAGAGGTCATCGGTTCGACTCCGATATGCTCCACTTTAAAAAGTTTTTAACAATCATTAAAAAATTTATTCTCCTCATTATCTTGCATTTAGTAATTTTTTATAAAAGTTTATCCACAATTACTTTTGTCAAATAATTATTTCTTTCTAATTTTACGATTCGATAACCATTTGTATACATAACAAAGACATGGAAATAAAGAAAACGCCTAAAGCAAATCTCGAAAACAAGAAGCTGCTGTTCACGGAAATTGGTCTGGTTGCAACACTTTTACTTGTGTTACTGGCTTTCGAATGGAAAAGCTACGATAAAAGCACATCACAAACCGGAACTGAAAACGCAGTTGTAATTGAAGAGGAGTTAATCCCCATCACTAACGATACCCCTCCGCCTCCTGCAGAAATGCCAAAAATTCCTACAGTTTCGGACGTTATCGAAATTGTTGATGACGACATGAACATTAAAAATGACCTCGTTATTAACACAGAAGACGACAAGAAACTTGGCGTGGAAATTAAAGACTATGTTAAGGGAGCTGTTGAAGAGGTAATTGTAGAAGAAGAGATTCCTTTCACAATTGTAGAAGAAAAACCAACATTCCAGGGTGGTGACGAAAATACATTTACAAAATGGGTTGCAAGTAAACTGGTTTATCCCGAAATCGCTAAGGAAAACAGCGTTCAGGGTCGTGTTATACTTCAGTTTCTCGTTGGTACCGATGGTAGTGTTAGTGACGTAAAGGTTGTCAGAGGTGTTGATGCTTCACTTGATAAAGAAGCTGCCCGCGTTGTTGCTTCTTCACCTAAATGGAAACCGGGAAAACAAAGGAACAAACCAGTTAAGGTTCGTTACACATTCCCTGTTATTTTCCAATTAAGATAATTAATTTTGAAAAATATGGACAAAGGCTGCCTCATAAGAAGCAGCCTTTTCTTTACTAAAGACAGATGACCGAACAGGACAATTTTATTGAAAAAGCCGTTTTTGTTGGTGTTATCAAGCAAAACGAAGACGAACAAAAAGTCATTGAATATCTCGATGAACTGGAGTTTCTTGCCGAAACCGCCGGAGCCGTTACCGACAAACGATTCATACAAAAAGTAGATAAGCCAAACCCCAAGACATATATCGGATCCGGTAAACTCGAAGAGCTAAAGGCATATATCAAAGAACAAAATATCAGTCTTGTAATATTCGACGACGAACTAACTCCTTCTCAGTTAAGAAACATTGAAAGAGAACTCGAATGCAGGATTCTTGACAGAACAAATCTCATACTTGACATTTTTGCAAAAAGAGCTAAGACAGCATATGCGAAAACGCAGGTAGAACTTGCTCAATATCAGTATTTACTGCCCAGGCTGACAAGAATGTGGACCCACCTCGAGCGCCAGAGAGGCGGTATAGGAATGAGAGGTCCGGGTGAGAGTCAGATTGAGACCGACCGACGCATAATCCTTGATAAAATCAGCCGGTTAAAAGAACAACTGAAGAAGATAGACAAGCAGATGGCCTCACAGAGGGGAAACAGAGGCAATATGGTGAGAATCTCTCTTGTTGGCTATACAAATGTTGGCAAAAGCACACTAATGAACCTGCTGGCTAAAAGTGATGTTTTTGCCGAAAATAAACTTTTTGCAACTCTGGATACAACAGTGCGAAAAGTTGTTATCGAAAATGTCCCGTTTCTTCTTAGCGATACCGTTGGTTTTATAAGGAAACTTCCACACCAGCTTGTAGAGTCTTTCAAAAGCACCCTGGATGAGGTTAGAGAATCTGATATTCTTATGCACGTTGTAGATATCTCACATCCTAATTTTGAAGAGCAGATAAATGTGGTCCGTGATACTTTAAACGAAATAGGAGCAAAGAACAAGCCTGTATTTCTTGTTTTTAACAAGATAGACGCATATAAGTATATTCCTCAGGACGAATTTGACTTAGGTCCTAAAAAGAAAGAGAACTACACAATAGCCGAATTGCAGAATTCCTGGATGGGCAAAGAAAATGCTCCATGTATTTTTATTTCTGCAAGGGAAAAAATTCAGATTGACAAACTAAGGAACGATTTGTACAGAATGGTTGCCGAGATTCATGCCGGCCGCTATCCTTTTGATAATTTCCTTTGGTAGCTCCTCCACTACTTTGCCTTTATATCCTTTCATGGTTTTTGCTGCGACAAGCGAATTAATGAGAGCCTCTTCGGTAGCCTCTATTGTTGCCATAAATACAGGAGAAACAGCATCATTCTGAAGTTCTTTAGGCAAATAAAATTCCGAGGACTCGTCAAGTAAATTCTCTTTTGCTACAGACATTGCAATTATATAGTCCCCGCTTCCGTTTGAAGCAATGCCACCGCTTTTTGCCAGCCCCATAAATGCTCTCTTTGCCACCCTTTCAAGATTTCTTGAAGTAAGCGGAGCATCTGTAATAACTACAATCATACAAGAGCCATCGGCATCCTGCATAATATTGTTTCTATAGCTATAGTTGTTAAGCATTTGACCAACAGGGGCTCCTGCAACCTCAAGAACTCCTCCGTAATTTGTCTGGACAAGAACTCCCACTGTGTAACCACCCAGAGACTTAGGAAGAACCCGGGACGATGTTCCAATCCCTCCCTTAAATCCAAAACATATTGTTCCCGTTCCGGCGCCTACCCCACCCTGTTCAACTATTCCCGACTTCGCATTTGCAATTGCCTCAAGAACATCAGCCGGCTTTACAACTCTTGCTCTTATGTCATTAAGCCCTCCGTCATTTGTTTCTCCAACTATGCCGTTAACAGATCCGATTGTTCCATTTCCCTCCTGGGCAAGAGTGTATGTTATCAGTGCGTCAAGAGCAGCCGCCACGCTCATTGTGTTTGTTAAAATAACCGGAGTTTCAATGTTTCCAAGCTCTTTAACCTGAGTATATCCTGCAAGTTTTCCAAATCCGTTGCCAACAAATATCGCTGCGGGAACTTTTTTTCTGAACAGGTTTCCTTCATGCGGAACAATTGCCGTTACCCCGGTTCTTATATCCTCACCCGAGATTAAAGTTTTGTGACCGACTTTTACGCCGGGAACATCAGTTATTGCATTATTTTTTCCTGTTTTCATCACTCCAATTTTAACGCCATAGTCGCGGAGTGTATTCTGTGAATAAAGCTGATTATTAAAGATAATCAGGCACAATACCGGCAAAAACAAAAAATTCTTCATGAAAGAGTTAATATTAGTGATGAAATATATCGTTACAGGGCCATGAAGCGCTCCAATGCGCTTTGTACAGCTACTGGCTCCTCAAGAAAGCCATTGTGTCCGGAATTGGCTAAAAATACCGTTTCCGCATTAGACAGCTCTTTTGCCAGAAGTTCGGCCCTTTCCGCGGGAATATGATAATCTTCTGCACCGAAAAACATAATAAGAGGCGTTTTACATTCCTTCAGAAATTCGAAATTGTCCGGCCTTACCTTAAGCCCCTCCACTGAAGCAGCTATTCCTTCGGGATCATGAGTTTCGGTCAGTTCAATTATTTCAAATATCTTTTCGTCCATTCTTCTTAAATTATTGGGCGAAAACATCTTTGGAATACCCAGGCGGGCTATTGTCTGCAATTTTGCCTGTTTGATAAGAGATATTTCCCTGTCCCTGTCTGTCTTTTTTTCAGGTGTATCTGCAAAAGGGACCGAGTGCATGAGCGCAAGACCTTCAAAGAGCAGAGGATACCTTTTTACTGCTTCAATTGCTATGTATCCGCCCATAGAGTGCCCCATAATATATGTTTTTTGCACACCGCATTTCTCAAGTACTGCGCGTACAACATCTGCAGAAAACTCTATTGTATTTATCTCCTTGTTTGTTCCAGTCAGCCCGTGACCGGGAAGATCAATTGATATGATTCGCATTTTGGGGAGAAGCAATTTTATAAAATCCTCCCAAATATTAAGCGTTTCCAGATAGCCATGCAGCAAAATCAGACACTTCTCTCCCTTCTGGCTGTCAGATATGTGAACAGCGATTCCATTGCAGGTAGCAAAATACTCCATCTTATTTTTTTTACAAATTTAATAGAATATTGGCTAATTTTTATACTTTTGTGCAGCTAATGCCTATTCTACACTTATTATTCACTTTAAAAGTATTTTTATGAAACTTAACAGATTTCTTACTGTTATGGCTTTAGCGGTCTTATCTATATCGCTTACAAGTTGTAACAAAGAACAGGCACCAATTGTCCTCACGGGTTCGTGGAAAATTGACACAGTAGGTACAGCTCTTGGGATTGTTTATAATCAGGTTTATGCCGAAGAAAATCCGGTTGCATTACAATTTCTCAAAGACAATAAAGAAAAAGTTCGCAAACTTCTGTTTAATCCGGAGAGAATTGTTTTTGATGCAACCAGTGCGGTTACTTTCAACTATACAAGTTCTGCCCCTGTTGTTGGAACTTATACAAAAACCGATTTCTACTTTAGAATTACGAACAGCGTGTTCCCCGAAGGAATAAACGGAGCCAGCGATAATATATATCTTGAATTATATTATCCGAAAGATTATTTGATGGGTCTCCTTTTCTCGATTCTGACAGAGAATGACCCGCCTGAGTCTGCGTTTATATCACTCATTGATAAGTTTGAAGCTATCGGACTGTATACGAAAACACCTACTCTTTAATTGTTATATTTTTAACTGTTATAACAAAAGAGGCCGGTTTAAACCGGCCTCTTTTTACATATATGTATAACTGTTAGTCTTTAAGCTTTGCAAGAAGAAACTCTCTGTTAAGTCTTGCAATGTGTGCCACAGAAATACTCTTGGGACACTCCAGTTCACATGCACGGGTGTTTGTGCAGGCTCCGAAACCAAGCTCGTCCATTTTGGCAACCATCGCTTTTGCTCTTCTCGCGCCCTCGATTTTACCCTGAGGAAGCAAAGCAAGCGAACTTACTCTGGCAGCAACAAAAAGCATTGCCGACCCGTTTTTGCAGGTAGCTATGCAGGCTCCACAGCCAACGCAGGCTGCAGCGTCCATACTTTCCTCGGCAAAATCCCTTGGAATTGGAATCGAGTTCGCATCAGGAACGCCACCTGTATTTACTGATACATACCCACCTGCCTGGAGAATTTTGTCAAGAGCTCCCCTGTCAACAACAAGGTCCTTAATAACAGGCATTCCTGCCGATCTCCATGGTTCAATGGTAATAGTATCTCCGTCTTTAAAATGGCGCATATGAAGCTGACATGTTGTAATGTCATCGTCTGGCCCGTGTGCTCTTCCGTTTATATACAACGAACACATGCCACAAATGCCTTCTCTGCAGTCATGGTCAAACGCTACGGGTCCGTTGCTCTTGCATCCTTTTTCAACCATTACGGGGTCGCAACCTTCTCTTATGAGCTGGTCGTTAAGGATGTCCATCATCTCAAGAAAAGATGTATCGGGTGAGATGTTCTTAACAATATATGTCTCGAACTTTCCCTTGTCTTTCGCGCTTTTCTGGCGCCAAACTTTTAATGTAAAGTCCATATCTGTTTTCTCTTAATCTTTATAGTTACGGGTTGCTGTTTTCACAAATTCGTATTTGAGAGGTTCCTTGTGTTTAACAGGCTCTTTGCCTTCTCCCATATACTCCCATGTACTCACATACATATAGTTTTCGTCGTCTCTGAGTGTTTCTCCGTCTTCGGTTTGCATCTCCTCACGGAAATGGCCGCCGCAGGACTCTCTCCTCATGAGAGCATCGAGTGCCATGAGTTCTCCCATTTCAAGGAAATCGGAAACCCTGAGTGCTTTTTCCAGCTCCTGATTGAATTCAGAATTTTCGCCCGGTACAAAAAGGTTTTTGTAGAACTCTTCGCGCAAAACTTTAATTTCCTTAAC
>JAAXVX010000148.1 GCA_013335275.1 Bacteroidales bacterium | reverse complement strand
CGGCAGGAATTTTAATAACAGCTGTTCGTTTAAGTTTTCCAACCTTATTGATCAGAAAATCACTTATGCAAATTATGTGATCCGAAAACAAATAATAGAATTTGTCATACAGATATTTTTCCACCCAGATAAATCCTTTGAATCCCTTGATTGAGGTCCAGTATTCTACATTATCAACGACAGTCCTGATATTAAATATCCTGCTTATAAAATAATATATGAGGATATTATGAAAACTGTTCGTTGTTATTATAAGTCCTGACAGTTGTCCTGATTTTGAAATCTTGCCTATATATTTAACCTCATTAAAAAGTCCGATAATCTTCAGCAAATTTCTTTTAATATAATTTCCGGGTCTAAATGCAGTTCCTGAACAATAAATATAATTTATACCCTCAAAAATCCCGGTTCCGTTAATACCATCCTCCTTCTTATGAATACCATAACGACATAGGACTGTTACCTCAAAACCGGCAATTAACAATGCCTTTGCCAGCAGCAACTGCCGTTGAACCTGGGCAAAACCCAAAGGGAATGATGGAAATCCCACACTTAGAATCTTTCTATCCACGCCAGCTTATCCGTCTTCTCAAGGAAAGATATAATTGGAAGTTTGTTTTCAACCAGAGAAACAGTTACTTAACAGAATAATTACTTACCAGCTTTAGCTGGAACTCGTTTCTTATGATTCCCATATCAAATCTTCTTTTTGCAAAATCCACTGCATTTCGGCCTATTTCCCTGCGTAAGTCCTCGTTTGTAATGAGCAAGTCTATTGCACTTACAATATTCTCAGGCTTTTGTGTTTTTACGCAGACGCCACACCTGTTTTCTTCAAAAAGCCTCGAAACAGCTGAGTCTCCCGGGGCATATACCAGGACAGGAGTACCTGAAATCATATATTCTGAGGCTTTTGTAGGCATGGAGTACTTAAGGTATTTAATTCCCTCTTTATTAAATTCATTGGCCAGCAGCAGTATATCGGCTCCCGAAAATATTTCAGGTAATTCGGAATAATCGGCAAATTCATCGAAAACAATACATTTGAACTTTTTCAGAGACCTGATAATAAATGATTCCTTTGAAGGAGTTTGAATATGTAGTTCTATAGTAAAGTCCTTAATAGGGAAAGAATCAATGGCTGAGGCAACATCAACCAACGAGTTTGTAATTCCAATCCCAATTCGACCGGAATAGAGAACTTTAACTCTTTTTTGATTAAGAGAATAATTCTTTTTGGTTTTTTGAAGCCACCATTCGGTTTCTATTGGATTATGAAATGGAACGAACCTTATACTGTATCTTCTAAAATACTCCTCAGTCATAGCATCGCTAATACTTAGATGCAGATCAACCAACATTAAAAGTTTGCGAAATTCGAAGTCAATTTTTTTATGCCAAAAGTTTTTTAGTAATCCACTGGAACTTATCATCGAAGGCCAATCATCCATAACATGCAAAACAGATGGCACTTTGAGGTAATCAATAAGTTCTGCCGCAAATAACAATGTTTCCCTTGTGGAGACCTGCAAATATAAAAGTTCGGGCTTGTATTCCCTAAGCCATGTTTTCATCTTCTCCGACAATGATATGCGCGAAGCACAATGAAATAATCCGATCCATTTTAGAAAAGGATAGAAAAACCGGTTAACTACCAGATATCGGACTCCCAACTGGATTGCATTGACAGTTGTTTCAGCCGATGCTAACTTTGGCTTTATTCCCGATGTAAAGCTCCTATTTATCAGATTAAACGGGAAAATCCATCTGTGCTCTTCTCTTCCAAGCTGATAGTAAGTATCACAAACATCATATGTTATGTTAATTAGCCCATGCCCGATGAATGTAACACATATCTTATCCTTAGGCCAGCCTCTGAATAAGTTTGACAGAGTAATTCCTCCTCCAGAAAAATTATTAAAAGGCTGTCCAAAAATCAAAACTCTGGGATAAGTCATTTAATCAATTCTGAGCTAGATGGTAATTGAGCTTGTGTTCATTTAGTGAATCTCCTCGACACCTGGTTTTAAAAGCTTTAACTTGCTTTTTTGATTAAAGAATTCTACAATTTCAGATTCAGGTATATTTGTCAACACTCTTGAGTAACAGATACCGACTGAAATCCACACTAACATATAATTTAAGGTAAATGTTGTAACAGGTGCAGGATAGAGGTCACCTAAATAAAGGAGAATCCATAAAGCTGCTGCTTTGGACAACATATTTTTTGAGTTGAACAATCCTCTTACTATAGCAGGAATAAGAATTATAAGCTGTAAACCCAGACTAATAATTCCACCCTTAAGAATAGTTGTTAGATAATCTGTTTCAATACCGCTCCTGAATACTGAAATCTGTCCTTTGCCTTCCGATATTCCCGGACAATAATAATGTCCATCAATCCCTTTACCGAAAATCCAGTCCAGTGGTTTCAAGTCTCTGTAAAAAAACATTTCAACTTCTGATCGTGAATCCTGACCAACCCTGTCAACAAACCAGCCTGTCATATCACTTGTACTGAAGTAAAACAAAATTGATTGTAAATAAGCAACTGCAATTGAGATCAGCATTACGATCAAAATAAAAAATACGACTTTAAGGACTTTGTTTTTGGAATGGAAATAATAGATCAGATAGGCTACAAGAACCGGACATGCCGCAATAAATGCAAGGGCTCTGCGGGCTCTTATTATTGCTAGAATAAAAGTCAATCCAACAATAAATAAGGCGAACAGATTTACTTTTTTTGAATGATACATATAGGTCATCAGGAGAAAACCGCAGGGAATAGAAAGTGTTTTCGAAAAATATTCTATCATATCCTGGCTGTTTTTCAAATCGTATTCCACCAAAAGGTCCCTGATGAAATAAAGATCCAGTCCAAGGTAAATCAAACCGAGAATGATTATGATCAAAAAAACCTTCTTAATATAGTACAGGTTTTTCGGGAATAACATAATAACAGGTACGATGAAAAGGAAGATTCCCTCATAAGCATTTAAAAGCATTTGCTTAATAAACTCCTTTTCCACCTTAAAACCTCTAAGCATCACACCAAGTATCCATAAGCAATAGATTATAAATATCACTCTCAAGTACTTATTATCTATTTCTGGACGGATAAGTAACAATGCAGTCGGAACGAAAATAGCTATCCCAATTACCTGTATCAGATTAAAGAGAAAGTAATTTACCTGTTCTGAAGAGGCAGCAGTATATGCGAAAGTATATATAATAAAACCTATCCAGAAAAGATTCAGTATTCTGTTCTCAACATCAGTTAATACCTGATCTCCATCCTTTGCTCTGTTCGCTATTGTTGGGAGAAACATTTTTAGTTTTTTTCTTTTGTTACAATCTCCTTTAGTATGCTTTTAAATCTTTCACTAAAAACAGGTAAAGTAAAATTAGTTACAGCAAAATCATAAGCTTTCTTACTGAGAGCAGTTAATCTTTCCGGATCATAATGAGATAATTCTGTCAGCTTAATATCAAGATAATCAATCCTGTAGTCTTCAAGGAAAACTCCGGCCTCACCCAGCTTATTGAATCCTGTATCTTTCATAACTACCGGTATCAATCCGTGCAACATCCCAGTTGTTATTGCTGTCGAAAATCCCTCCGAACATGATGGTAAAATAATGAATGAGCACAAATCAACAAGATTAAGAAACTTGTCGGAAAAAATATTAATATGCCCATGCTCGATAATGCTCTTTCTCCTGGGGATCCGAAGCTTAGCTCTCTCATCTTTATGAAGGCCACAAACATGCAATAAAATATCATCATGGTTTTTAAATACATCAAGCAACAGATCCAGACCCTTATGCACCGCTCCGGTCGATCCCAGCCATATAAATTGTTTTCTGGAGACCGAATGATCCATCTTCCTGAATTCAAAACCTGGATTTATTAATCCTGTTGGAAAAATAAAATATGGATTTGAATATTGATGTCCGAACCATTTATTATCACTCATGGTCACCAGGTAATCATATTTTTTCTGCAGGTGATTCAATTTATAATATTTCCCGCTTCTGTTCATCTTCAGCCTCCGGCCATGACGTTCATAGAAGTAGTCAAGACGTTTCCTCTCTTCCATATATGAGAACTCGGGATGACTTTCCGTCATATAGAGTATGGAGACTGCCTCCTTCTGTTTGCTGGTTAATTGATAGAAAGTCTCTCCAAATCCAAAAATCAAGTCGTATCTTTTGTTTTGTACTATTCCGAGAGCTTTAACATCCAGGCAATCAATGATGTCTATTTCATACCCGTCCTCTGAAAAAGCATTAACGATTTTCATAATCTCAAAAGGCTGAGTTCTTGCTTTTAAGGCATTTACCCAGTTTTTTGTATAGCTGCTTGTCAGGTAGCAAATTATTGCTCTTTTCTGATCAGGGTTGCAGGAACAA
>JAAXVX010000147.1 GCA_013335275.1 Bacteroidales bacterium | reverse complement strand
AAATAGGGGGATAAGGCAGATAAAATCTTACTTATTTATAAACAGAATTATCAACACCCTCAATAGGAGCCCGTGCTATAGGTTTTTAGTTTTCAGCCCTTACCCAGGCCTGATTTCTCCCGATTAGACCCGATTTGTCCAGAGATCCGCGAACCTTTAACTTCCCTGTTTTAGAATCAAAACTCATAGTGCAGTTATACACTTTGCCGTTTGCAGGGTCGAGTATTTTTCCGCCGCTTAGCTTTAACTCATTCTCTTTCATGTCTGTTACGACAACCATTCCTGCTATTCTCTTGTCCTTTTTCTCACCTGTACAGTTAACGCATTTGCGGTTTGTATCGCCTGTGAGTAATTTTTCAATTACACCCTCATATGTTCCGGCCGGAGTTTTGTAAATATTTACAAGTGATTTTTTGTTGCCGTCCTCATCTATTGTATACCATTTTCCTGTAATCTTGCCAATCTGGGCAAAAGATGATATGCTTAAAAGCATAAAAAGAGAAAAAATTAGAAATACTGTTTTTTTCATTTTAGTAATTATTAATGTTTAACAACAGTTTAAACTGCAATTCGAGCAGTGGCTGAACTCTCCTCTCAGGCGGCTCTCAACCAGATCCTGGAGCCTTTTCTGGAGTTGTTCATTGTTTATTTTTTCAAGAACATCGTACACAAAAGCTATCTGCTGCAGCAGTTTTGCCTCTTTTGCACCAATGCCTCTGGATCTCATATAGAATAATGCATTATCGTCAAGCCTTCCGCTGGTTGCTCCATGGGAGCACTTTACATCGTCGGCGTATATTTCAAGCTGAGGCTGTGCGTATACTTTTGCCTGACGGGATAACAGCAGATTATGGTTTGCCTGATATGCCTCTGTTTTCTGAGCATCTTTCGAAACGACTATTTTTCCGGAAAAGAAAGCTTTTGACTCGTTATCGAGAATTCCCTTGAAAAGCTGACTTGAGTGACAGCGTGGAACTAAATGCTGCATGTTTATAGATGTTTTTATCTCCTGCTTTCCGTCTACCAGATAAATTCCGTTAAGCTCGCACCTTGCGTTTTCTTCCGTAAGTTTCGCGTTTATGGTGTTTTCAATTGCCCCTCCGTGAAGAGTTACAATATTCATCCGCAAATAGGATCCGCTCTTTTGTGTAATATTGAAATTGACCTTATGGGAAGATTTGTTATGCTCATTCTGCATTACCACTATATTCACCCTTGCATTGCTTTCTACCTCAATGTTTAATCCGGATTCCGTGTTGAATTCATCCATTGAAAGAGTATGCGTACAAAGCAGAATTGACGATTCTGAGTTTTGTCCGAAATTCAGTTCATTTACAAACGACACCGGTTCTGTATTTGAAGCGTCCCTGACTCCTATTATCTGTGTGTTTTTCGGTATGTGTGCTCCGGGAGCAACAGAAAGAACAAATCCCGAGTCTCCGTTAGATACAATGGTAAGTCCCTCCTCATTTTCCACATCTTCCCTCAGTATGCCGTTCATTACAAAAGCCTGATGCGTTTCCGGCAGAGGCACCCTGCATCTGAACACTTCCGGGATATCCGGCGTATATGTGTATTTTTTTACCATAATTTACGGATTAATGAGCCAGTCATATCCTTTGTTTTCCACTTCCAGAGCAAGTTCCTTGCCTGCTGTTTTTATAATTTTGCCGTTATAAAGAACATGTACGACATCAGGAATTATATAGTCAAGCAATCTTTGATAGTGGGTAATTACAATAAATGCGTTGTCTGGTTTTTTAAGTTTGTTCACTCCTGCGGCAACAATCCTCAGCGCATCAACATCAAGCCCGCTGTCTGTTTCGTCCAGTATTGCAAGGCTTGGTTCCAGCATTGCCATCTGGAAAATCTCATTGCGTTTTTTCTCCCCTCCGGAAAATCCAACATTTACGCCACGGCTGGAGAATGAATTATCCATCTCCACTACTGCCATTTTCTCTCTCATCAGTTTCAGGAACTCGGCAGCTGTGAGTGGCGGCAGGTTTTTATATTTGCGCTGTTCGTTTATGGCGGTCTTCATAAAGTTCACATTGCTCACTCCCGGGATTTCCACAGGATACTGGAAACCCAGGAATATGCCGTTTCTGGCGCGATCTTCGGGTGCCATTTCCAGAAGATTCATTCCTTTGTAATTTACCTCTCCCGCCGTAACTTCAAAAGTTTCGCGTCCGGCAAGTACCGAAGAGAGGGTGCTCTTTCCTGAACCGTTAGGGCCCATAATTGCATGCACTTCACCGGCTTTGACAGACATATCAATCCCTTTCAAAATTTCCTTGCCATCTATAGATGCGTGTAAACCTTTTATAATTAACATATAATTAAATGTTTTCTGTTAGTTGTTGTTTTTCCATTGCTTTCGCCACATTGCATAACCAAAAAATGCAAGGACCAGGTATCCGGCACTCACCATTGGCAAAAATACCATTCCTGCTAAAATATACAAAGTAACGTTAGTTACATTAACTGTTAACCATGCTGCCCAGCATTCAAGTTTTTTCTGAGCCGACAGATACTGTGCAGTTAAAATTGTCATTGTAACAAATGCATCAAGCAAAGGCCGTTTTGCTTCGCCAAAAACCGAAGGGAAAATGTTGTCAAGATTAACAAGAACAACTGCCCATAGTGCGGCAAGCACAATTATCTGCAAAACAAAATATACTCTCTTTCCTGTGGACAGAAGGGATATTTTAAGCTGATGCCTGTTGTTTTCCTCCTCCCTCCTGGGGTGTGTCCACCTGTAGTGGCCGAAAAAATTAATTGCAAAAGAGACCGGCTGTACAAGCATGCTGGAATAAAGACCCTTCTGGTAGAAAAGGAAAAAGAGCAAAATATTGTAGAGGTATCCAACCCAAAAATTTGCAACTTTTGCTTTTGTCGCAAGATACACACAAGTGAGGCCGCTGATTACCGAAATTATCTCCAAAAGACTTACGCCCTGGCCCCCTATTGAAAAGATTATGTTGTTTATGCTAAAAATATTATCAATCATATATAGACAGGGATTAACCAACACTTCCTTCCAATGTGACCTGAAGCAGCTTTTGCGCCTCAACTGCAAACTCCATCGGAAGCTGATTTAAAACCTCTTTTGCATATCCGTTTACAATAAGGCCAACGGCATCTTCCATTCCGATGCCTCTTTGCTGACAGTAAAAGAGCTGATCTTCGGATATTTTTGAGGTTGTAGCCTCGTGTTCAAGGATTGCTGTTTCGTTTTCGTTTTCAATATATGGAAAAGTATGAGCACCGCATCTGTCACCTAAAAGGAGTGAATCACACTGAGTATGGTTTCTTGAGTTCTCGGCATTCGGGAGTATTTTAACCAGACCGCGATAGCTGTTCTGGCTTACTCCGGCAGATATGCCCTTGCTCACTATGCGGCTTCGGGTATTCTTCCCTATATGAATCATCTTTGTTCCGGTATCTGCCTGCTGATGGTGGTTTGTAACAGCCACAGAGTAAAACTCGGATACTGAATTATCGCCTCTTAGTATTGTACTGGGATATTTCCATGTTATTGCAGAGCCTGTCTCCACCTGAGCCCAGAATAGTTTACTGTTTTCTCCCTTGCATATTCCCCTTTTGGTTACAAAATTGAAAATTCCTCCCTTTCCGCTTGCATCACCCGGATACCAGTTCTGAACCGTCGAGTATTTAACCTCGGCATCTTTCATCACAATAATTTCAACAACTGCCGCATGAAGCTGGTTTTCGTCCCGCTGCGGTGCCGTACATCCCTCAAGATAACTAACATAAGAGCCCTCTTCGGCAACAATGAGAGTTCTTTCAAACTGGCCGGTTCCTTTTGAGTTTATCCTGAAATAGCTTGACAACTCCATAGGGCATCTCACCCCTTTTGGAATATAACAGAAAGACCCGTCGGAAAAAACTGCGGAGTTAAGAGCGGCAAAGTAGTTGTCTCCGTATGGAACAACCGATGCCAGATATTGCTTTACAAGGTCCGGATAATCTTTTACGGCTTCTGAGAAAGAGCAGAAAATAACGCCCTTTTCGGCAAGCGACTCCCGGAATGTTGTTTTAACGGAAACCGAATCAAAAACTGCATCAACAGCAACACCGGCAAGAATATTCCTTTCGTCGAGCGGTATGCCCAGTTTGTCAAAAGTAGCCTGCAGTTCCGGATCAATAGCACTGCCCTCTTTCATCTTTTTAGGGGCAGAAAAGAATATAATTTCCTGATAATCTATATTGGGTATGGTAAGATGCGCCCATTGCGGCATCTTCATTGTGAGCCACTTGTTATAGGCCTTGAGGCGGAATTCAAGCATCCACTCAGGTTCCTCCTTTTTTGCGGAGATCATCCTGATAATATCTTCGTTCAGCCCTTTTGGGAAAAACTCCTGATCTACTGCGGTTACAAAGCCGTGTTCATATTCGGCTTCTGTTACCTTCTGAATTATATCATTTTCACTCATCGTGGCGCAAAGTTAAATCAATTTAATCTATTTTTGCATACAAATATTTCAACATGACAGACAGACAGAATGTTCAGCCAAAAAGGACTCCC
>JAAXVX010000146.1 GCA_013335275.1 Bacteroidales bacterium | reverse complement strand
TAAGCTTTTCAGCGGAGTTAAGGAGTGGTTTGGGCTAATTAACAGCTATGCAAAGGAGAAGGGAATAATAGTTGAGCACTATATAAACTCTTCCGGGCTCACGGAGATGATTGAAGGAACTCCAATTGCCGGTGAATTCACAAAAATTTATGCCTGTTCCTATTTGTACGACATAGACGGGAAAGCATACTGGCCGGCCGTCGCTGTCAACTATACCACAAAAACGCAGTTCCTTTTCAAGATAAACAAGGGGGTTAAGAGCATAAGCGACAACGAACTAATTAACGAACATATTCCCGAAGACGAGCGCAGGATTCCATTCAAACACATGATATATTTTGGCGACGGCCAGACCGACATACCATGCATGAAACTTGTGAAGGACAAAGGCGGGCACTCAATTGCAGTCTATAAGCCCCGCGATGCTCAAAAATTAATGGGCGCACAGAAACTCACACACGACGGCCGGGTGAACTTCATCTGCCCTGCCGATTACACTGCCGGAAAGGACATACACTGCATTGTCTCTGCAATTCTCGATAAAATCAAAGCCGAATGGGAGCTTGAAGGAATAATCAAACGCAAAAGAAAATAGAACACTTTATCTGCCCAGCAAACTAAGCACTCCGTTTATAAACGTAAGCGGATGAACCGGATTTCCCGGCACGTAAAGGTCTATGTGGTGAGTTGAAATAAAAGTGCGGTCAAGTTCGGGTGAACCCTCAAATATTCCGCCGCTGATTGCATCTGTACCTGCAAGAATAATAATCTTAGGATTTGGAATGGCATTATAGCAAATCTCCAGAGACGGAGCCATATTTTTGGTAATTGGACCGGTTATGACAATTCCGTCGGCATGGCGGGGAGATGCAACAAAGTCAATACCAAAGCGGCTCATATCGAACTGTACATTGTTTGTAGCATTTAGTTCAAGCTCACAACTGTTGTCGCCGCCTGCGGAAACCTGACGGAGTTTTAAGGAGCTTCCGAATATACGGCGTATCTCTTTTCTCACTTTATCCGGATTTACCAGAACAGGTCCCTCCTCCCCCTCTTTTATTATGAGTCGTTCCCTTTCATTTGAAGAGAGTTTATAGTCTTGTGTAAAAGTTATAACATCCGGGAATTTAACAGCACACTCTCCGCAAAAAGTACATCTGCCAAGGTCTATGCAAAGTGGGTTTGCAGAAATTGCCTTAGTCGGGCACAAATCTGCAGGAAGCAATCTGCCTGCCGGAGCGCCGGAAATAACGGGTCTTCCCCTGAATATTCCCGGAACCCTGGCTGTTGTTACATCCGGGATAAACTGTTTCCCCTGATGCCACATTATTCTCAAATTGTCAAGCATAAATTCTCTCTTTAATGTGCTTTTACAAATCGTGTCCGCTGTAGGACAGATTAAAACTTTTATTGCATACAGGGAAGTCTGATATTTCGTTATTCCTTACAGACATGGCAAGAGCCATCCAATTGTGGTGCGACGGGTCTTTAATCTTGTATAAAACAAGGTTGCCGGAATTGTCTGTTATGGCACAATGGCATATTTCTCCTCTCCATCCCTCTGTGAGAGATATCGCAAACATATTTGATGCCGCTGTAAAGTGCACCTCTTCCGGTTTCCGGAATTCCGGAACATTTTCAATAATCTTCCTGATATATCCAAGAGACTGCCTCACCTCTTCCTTCCTTATCTGAGTCCTCGAATAGACATCTCCGTGGCGTTTTATTACAGGTTCGTGTATAATTGAAGAGCCATAAAGGTTAAACGGGTGAGATGTTCTTATATCCCGTCTGAGGCCGCTCATTCTTGCAGCCATGCCAACTGTGCCTATTTCAAGAACTTCGTCGTAGCTTACAACCCCTGTCTTTTCCATACGCGACAAGGCGCTTGGAAGTTTAAACAGTTTTGAGGAGATTTCATCAAAGTCCGGTTCAAATGTGTCTAAAACATTAGCTAGTCTTTGAGCCAGTTCCGGTGTAAAAGGATAATTGATTTTTCCTGCCCGGATCAAACCCTTGGCGAGCCTGTTGCCTCCCCATTCCTGAAAAAAATTAATTATTGGGGTTCTTAACCTGCCGTAAACCGAGTTGCCCAACTGATATGCGATATCCCCGCAAATTGCCGCCAAATCGCCTGTGTGAACCGCTATTCTCTCCAGTTCCATCGCCAGAGTGCGCGAATAATCCAGAGAATGAACTGGTGCGAACCCGCAAAGGCTCTCCCATAAATTTACAAAAGCCGCCGTATGACCAACAACTGTGTCGCCTGCAATATTCTCGGCAAGAGTGGTTCTTTCGATGAGCCTGTTTTTTTGCAGAAAAAGTTGCTCAATTCCTCTGTGCTGGAACCCAAGCTGAATTTCAAGATGCATTATTTGCTCGCCATTGCAGATAAACCTAAAGTGACCCGGTTCAATTATGCCTGCATGAATTGGGCCCACACCCACTTCGTGCAGCTCTTCGCTCTCTGCTTTGCAAAAAGGGTAATCTTCAATTTTTCTGAATGGCTTTAGCCATGGATGGTCGGAATACTTTATTCCGAAATTTTCATGAATCTCCCTCTCAAAATTTTCGAAATTATGATTTTGAGCAGTGAAAGAGTGCAAAGTTGATTTTTTATCGACAACCGAAGATGAAATATTTATCTGATGTGTTGTATCATCGGCAATGCAGCAGAACAGCTTTACTTCCGCACCGGTTTCGTATCCGAAATAATTTACGCAATGCCTGTCTGCCCTGCCATTGAGCATATCAACATTAGACTTCATGAACTCCCCGTAACCGAGTTCCGGAATCTCTTTTAACCCTACAGGCCTGTTATTGTATATGGATATATAATTCATTTCCCGTTACTGGATTAGTTTAACTGCCTCCTGTATCATTGACACAAGTTTTGCAGGAGGATTGTAGGCAATATAAACAGACACTGCCAAAAGTGCATATTGCGAAAAGGATTCCCACGGACTTATGCGTGGTACATTAGTGTCGTCAAAACCAACCGGAGGCGTAAAGAGCAGCTTGAATACATTCACGCCAAAGCCCCATATAATAAGCGTGAGCAATACAAGCAGAACCACCAGCAAAAGAATATGGTGCGACTCGAAAAGAGACTGAAATATCAGAAATTCGCTCACGAACATCCCGGAAGGCGGCATGGCGGTTGCAGAAATAAAACCAAACAGAATCAGTATTGCCCCTGTCCTGTTGTATTTAAAATAGTTGCCAACATCGTAAATACTCTTGCTCTGATATATGCGGTATATCTGGTTATATTGCAAAAACAGCGAAGGTTTCACAAGTGTATGCAGCAAAATATGCAAAATTGCAGCGTAAACGCCAATCCCGCCTGCTGCAAGGCCCAGCATCACCAAACCCATGTGCTCTATTCCGGAATATGCAAACATCCGCTTGATGTTTTTTATCCGTGTCATATACACAGCCGCAACAAAAACAGAAAGGATTGCAGCAACAACAATAATATTGTTTGCCCAGCCGTGTAGAGGAGTGTGTGCAACAATTGAATAGATGCGGTATATACCTATGAATCCTACATTCATAAGGATGCTTGCCATAAGTGCCCCTACAGGTGCAGGAGCCTTATCCTTTGCGTCAATTCCTGCAGTATACATGGGCACCAGTCCCAGTTTAGCAGTGAACCCGGTAAATATGAAAAGAAAAGCAAGTTTCAGCCAGAAAGGATTAAGGTTGTCATAGTTTCTGATTAAAGAATCAAACGACATATCGTCAATGCCCGCCTGCTTCAGGGAAAGGCTCAGGAACAATATCCCCACATATACAAAAGTGATGCTTATTGCACAGATAAATACATACTTCCAGGCTCCTTCAAGTGCCCGGATATTGCGGTGGTGATATATAAGAACAGAAGCGCTAAGCGTTGTAATCTCAATAAATATCCACGTTACGGCTATGTGATTTGAAAGGTAGGCAGCTCCGCAGGCCGACATGAGCAGGAGAACCGCTCCAAAAAACAATCCTCTTGAGCGCGGGGTCTCGTCGGGGTTGTGAAATTCCATATATCTGTAACTGTGATAAAGAACAGGTACAGAAATAACGCAGAGCGCCAGTAAAAGAAGTACGCCCAAAGAGTCGGCTTTGAAGAAGCCAAGCTGAATGGTATTCAAATGCTGATATTCATATACTCCAAAGCCCAGAAGCATTGCTACGTATAATGCAACGAGGAGGTAATTGACAACCTTGTTCCGGTTAAAAACCAGACATCCGCTTATAAAGAAAGTTGCCGCCAGAAATATCCCTATCATCACATTAATCTTTTAGGTTTCGCAAAAGGTTTACGTCCGGGTCATTGAGCACGTCGCCAATTTTATTGAAGAATACGCCCAGAATAAGTACGCTGGCAAATATATCCAGCATAATGCCCAGGTTCACCAGCATCGGCATTTCGTTACCTACAGCGAGCGAGAGAACAAAAACTCCATTTTCAATAACTATGTAGCCAATTACGTGAGTAATGATTTTCTTCCTTGTAACAATGAGATAAAGACCGGTAAAAAGTGTTGACAGAGCAACTACAAAAAATGTT
>JAAXVX010000145.1 GCA_013335275.1 Bacteroidales bacterium | reverse complement strand
CGCGTTTGCAGACTCACGTTCTTAATTTGCGGCCTCTTATTCAAAATATAAGTGTTTGTGAACTTTAGTATACCCGAATCATTACCGGAGGGGCCAGCGGAACGAAGG
The DNA here is from genome assembly GCA_013335275.1 of Bacteroidales bacterium. Classification (GTDB taxonomy): domain Bacteria; phylum Bacteroidota; class Bacteroidia; order Bacteroidales; family UBA932; genus Bact-08. The sequence goes on along the minus strand of JAAXVX010000145.1, from coordinate 4,460 downwards.
TGAGTGGGTTCACGCTCTTGGTGAGAAGCATGGCGGCACCGGAAGGACTCTTCTGAATGTCTTTTGCAACAAAGGCATCAAAGGAGTACGGGTCGTTTGTGATTGGTGTAAAAACGCCATTTACATATTCGTTGACACGGGTACCGGCAGCTGTACGTAAAATTCTCTTTACCATGTTTTCGCGACTTGGTGCATTATAGTACGGTTCGTTATAAACCATACAACTAGATCTCTCTGGTTTCCAAGCTCCAATTGGATAATATATTGCTCCTTCATATGCGCCAACAGCATCATACCCTGTTTTTGCCACAAAGTGTTTCCATTTAATTGCAAGCAAATCGTTGGTTAAATCAACATTTGGATAAAATCCATAACTGACCCATGCTCTGAAACTAGTTTTACTTTCTTCCGGAATTGTTTTTCCAGAGTTTTCAGAACTTAAATATTCATCGGCAAGCCGTCCGAAACCGTGACCTCCTGCTTCGTGATTAACAACATTTGTGTAATTGACACCCGCACTTGTAGAAGTGCTTACAGGGCAAATAGCAATTGATTTCCCGTCACTCCAGGACCAACAAGTTCCTGCGTATCTGTTTTGATTTACAACAAGAATGACTAAAGCGTTTTGAAGCTTACCCTGCACACCGCTTGACACTAAATTATTATCCTCCATTCCGGGAACCTTTTGAGCATATTCAAAAACCTTATCTTCATCGGCATCCATGCTGGAGCCTCCTTTATAGGTTGTGCTAAAAGCGGTATTTTTGTAAATGAATTTATCTAATTGAGTAACTCCGCTGTCTTGTGAATAAGCAGCTACTTTATATACTTTAAAATAAGCTTTGTAGCTCTTATATGGTTCTACATTGAAAAAAGCATTTATACCGGCGTTCATATCCTGGTCAAATTTCCCTCCATTGATATAATCCTCAACAGTATATCCGTCTCCAACAAAAATAATCTCATTTGGGTTTGCTCCTGCAGTATTATTAAACGCAACTCTGTATTCACCATTTATGTAACCGCCATTTGTGCCGGTTGTAAAAGAGTAGGTCTGAGAAATCGTTTTGCCGCCAAATGCATCGGCAGAGGTAACTCTCCAATAATACTTCGTGTTCTCCTTCAAAAGTTCTGGAATAATAGCTTTTGCTACTGTATCTGTTTCAATAACTTTTAGATATTTCCCGTCGCCTGAAAGAAATCCTGTGTTGTCAGACAAATCAAAAGTATATGTTACTCTGTCGTTATCAGTATCTGATGACGGAGTCCATGTAAAGAAAATTAATCTGGAAGTATTTACGGAAAGATTAGACGGAGAAAGAGGTTGAATTGAGGTAGGATTCGCATTAACAGCTCTCTTTTGAAATATAGTGATGACCTTAGTGGTATCCCCAAATGTAAATGTAACTTTCACGTTTCTGTCTCCTGCAGTATTTGCCTGGGCAATAAAGGTAAGATCGGCACTAGTGCTGCCACTCAATGTATTCGTAGTTACCCATGATGTACCTGTAGGAATCTGCAAAGTCCATTGCGTATTTGCAGTCACTTTAACTACCTTACTTCCTGCATCTTTCTCAAAAGACACTAAATCATTGTCGACAGATAACTGTGGAAAACCTTGTTTAACAGTCACTGTTTTTTTCAAATAATTTGTATTTCCAACCTGGCCTGTAACAAGTGTAATGATGGCAGATCTTTCGAAGTTTGTAAGATTATTTTGTGCATTAATTGTAATAATCCCGTCTCCATTACCGCTCGAAGGAGATATCGTGAACCAGCTGGATGTCGATGTTGCTGTCCATTTTGAATTGCTTGTAATATTTAAAGTGCCCGTTCCCTGCATATTCGACATAACAACTTCCGTAGAAGATGGATTAAGAACCGGCGGAACCTCCTTTACACATCCTGTAATAAGAAGAGTTATAAGAAAAAATATTGTAACGCTTATTTTTTTAATCATATATGTGCTAATAGACTTTTGAATAACGAAATTACTAATTCTTCATCAATAAACAATCAAAGACATCAAACATAATCCACTTACTCGATTTTTTACCAAAAAATAAAACAGGAAGCGGAACTATATATAATGTGCATTAATACACATTATTTTTCCGCTTCCTGCTTTAATTATACGAATGGTAAACTGAATAATCCCTATTGGGAAATAAATTTCAATATCTCATTCGAAAAAGTCAGCATACTAGCTTATGGTAGTGTAATAATTTCTACTCCACCACCAAAACTTCCTGCAGATACTGTATATGCACCTACATTCAATGTTACAACTTTTCCTGTAACCGATCCGGTTACACTTCCCATTGTAACATCTCCATATGAAGAATGCTTGTAGACAATCTGGTTAGGGCATACAACTGTTTTGCCGTCTGATTTTATCATAAATGCAAAATTGCGATATCCAAATGGGCTGACAACCTGATATACATTAGTTCCAACTGCTTTCTTAATATCTACTGAATAATCTTCACCCCACCATCCGTCAATAGAATTAAGCATGCCTGCTGTTGCTGCTCCAAAATTAAGCAATTTAGAAGCGTTTACAGTAGTTGATGACACCTTTGAAGGAGACACAAGAGTTAGATCATTTAATTCTAATTTAAATGGGAAAGCCAAACTAACTGCTATTTCATTTCCTGTTGTAGAAGAAATTGCAAGACTTGTTGGGTCAACCAGTGACAAATCAGAATATGTAACCTTTACATTTGTAGCTGCTTCTCCTGCAGCAAATGAAGCATCGGCAGGAACAGTAAATACAGTAGTGTAATTAGGCAAAGTTGAAATAAGCTTCACCTTTACTGATAATTGAGCTCCCTTATCTGTTCTGTTGAGGGGAACATTAATCACCTTACCGTCATTATCTGACAAAGCAGGATAGTAAGTAGGTGCTACAAAACTCACCAATCCCGGTGTTGAATAAATAGTTCCTTTAGGATCCTTTTCACATGAACCTAAAATCAGAACAGTGAGTATTACAATAAGATAATTTATATAATTCTTTTTCATTTCTTTTCTTTTTAAAATTATCCGATAATTATAATGGGTTTTGATCTGTTGCGATGTTCATGCTAGGATTACCATCAAATTCCTTTTGTGGTATAGTAAGAATAAATTCTTTGTTATCAGGTAGTAATGTATTAAAGTTTACCTGGAAAGAATGGTTAGAATTTGGAGCTTTGCGGTCAAATCCTGTTTTTAATCTTAAAATATCGAAAATTCTTTGAGATTCACCCCATAGTTCAATCCTGCGTTGTAACAAGATGAGATCCATCAATGTTGTAACAGTACCATAAGAAGGGAATGAGATAGTATTAGAAAGTGAAACCGCTGAGAGTTGCATAGCGTAACCGGCAGGATTTCTTAATTTCATCAAAGATTCAATAGTTGTCTTTGCTTCAGCATAACTTGCTGCCTGACATAAGGCTTCTGCCTTAAGAATAACCATCTCCTCTGCACGCATGTAAATATAATCACCTAAATAGGTAGCTGCATTAGCAAATTTATATTTAAACTGATTATAACTTACTGTTGTACCTGAAGTACCGGTAGTTTTACCGTTCCACCATTTCTTTCTCTTATCAGTAGCAGGAATTTGATCATATAACCAGTTATAGATACATTTTCTTGAAGAAGCAGCATACATTCCGGTTGCAGATGCATCCATATGAGAGAAAAACGATGCATAAGCTGTTGCCTGGTCAGCAATCACTTCAGAACCCCACATAACAGAAGTCATATTTCTGCTATTAAAGCCTGAATATAATTCTGTATCAGATGTAACCATAGCTAAACCCGGTTTTTTCAATGCTTCAGTTGCAAGGCTGGCAGCTTCGGTCCATTTATTTTGAACCAGAGCAACTTTAGCTTTAATAGCATTGGCAATATAATAGTCAATATGAGATTTATGAGTTTGAACATCCTTGCTTGCACTGAATAATGTGATAGCCTCGGTCAAGTCTGCATTAATCTGAGTATAAACCTCTTCAACAGTTCCCCTTCCTTTTCCAACAGATTGAGCTGTAGTTGGCTCAGTATAGAGCGGAACGCCAGGAGAAGTTTCATGGCCTTTATAAGTTTGCTGGAACGATTGAATAAGCTGGAAGTATGCATAAGCCCTCATAGTAAGAGCCTGAGCAATTAAGTTGTCAACAGCTGCAGGGTCTCCGCTAATATTAGCTTTCTGTGGAATTATATAATTAACATTGTTAATCAATGAATAGTAGAAATTCCAAGTAGCATATGACCTCCAGGTAGTTGAAGTGTAGCGGCTTCTTACGTCATATTTATAATCGAAATAGAACCATCCGTTACCCTGGGCATCTTGAAGGAAGTCTTCGCCCATTAATGAAGTATAAATATTTGTTGATAAGATACCAAAATTTTGGTGGGTGTTACCAGTTGTCCAACCTGATACGAATAAATACCTGTAAACGCCATCCATA
>JAAXVX010000144.1 GCA_013335275.1 Bacteroidales bacterium | reverse complement strand
AGGCAAAAGAGCAGCTCTTTTGACAGAGTTTCTGGGGGTGTAACATATACGAAAACCATTGGCAAAATCTGGTATTCAAACACTAAATTTTCTGTAAGCAGTCTTCTCGATTTCAGAGGTGACGATCCAGACTTAATCGTTGAAGGAACCGAAAGAACTCAAAAATCGTTGTCGCTGAGAATCAGCCACAGCGGTAGACTGAGTATAAACAAACCTCTGATGAGAACATTGTCATATTCACTGGGATATAGCCAGTCTATAAACGAATCCCGTACAACGGAGATAGTTTCGGCAGGTGGCGGTATACCGGTTATAACAGCTATGTCTTCGGGCTATTATGAAGTTCCGTATCTGAGCAACTCATACAGAGCTTCCGGAGGAACGATCGGAAGACCGAAAAACTTTTTTGCAAAGGTTACCAATGCATTCACTGCCAATTTAAACAAATTCCATCAGAGATTTAATATGGGGGTTGAATACAGGCTTGAAGAAAACCGTGCAAAAGGATTCTATAACGATAATGACAATATGCCTTTGAATCCCAACAGCAACGGAAGACCGCGTCCATATTACGATATTCCCAGCCTAAATCAGTTTTCTGCATTTATAGAAGACAACATCAGCTGGAAATTCGGTGAAAAGGCCGGCCTCAAATTGCAGGCAGGTCTGAGGTACGATATGTTGCAACCCGGTCTCCCCGAGTCTGTATCATCTCTCTCTCCACGTTTGAATGCCTCGCTTAAACTCACAGATTGGCTGGAATTTCGCGGTGCATGGGGAAGAAACTCAAAAACGCCCGGACTTTCGCATCTGTATCCTGAAGCAAAATATACCGACAGAGAAACTGCAAAGTATTTGCCATCCGATTTGGACCGGCAGCTTGTAATGTACCAGACTTATGTTACATACGTTGAGAGGAATAATAAGCTTCATAATGCAACAAACACCAAATCGGAAATAGGAGCAGATATTAAGTTGCCAAACGAAATGACTTTTTCTGTAGTAGCATACAGAGATTATATGGCAAATGGATTTGGAAATTATACAGATTACAGGACGTTCCTTTCAAATTATTATACCGCGGAAAAGGGGATGATAATTGTCCCCGGGCAAAAACCAATAATTGACTGGACAAATCCTGCGAGAACAGATACCGTGTTTACAACTACAGGAAGGATTGGAAATACACAGGCCAGTCTGGACAAAGGTTTGGAATTTGATTTTTATTTTGGACAGATTAAATCCATTCGTACCGCTTTCTATTTAAGTGGTGCATTTATGGAAACATCCAACTGGGAAAATGGTCCAAATTATTCCAGCCCTGTTGGTATACCATCTTCATCTGTTTACGGCCAGGGCGGCGTAAATACACCTCCTTTCAAACTTGAATATCCAACCGGATTGCAAAAAAGCATACAGAGAAGACTGAGTACAGTAGTGAGAGCAGTATGCAACATCCCGCAACTTAGAATGGTAGCTTCATTTACCGGCCAGGTGATTTTGTACACGTACACAAAAACTACAAATCAGAACAGCAGTCCTGTAGGATGGATTGACACAGATCTTTCATACCATAAGATTACTCCGGATATGCTCGCCAATCAGGATTACACGATTAAGGGAATACTTCTTAAAGACCAGATAAAAAATCCTAAGGATACAGACGCTATAACATCCAAGCCTATTTGGGTTATTAACGCCAGGCTTCAGAAAGACATTTCACCATCACTGGGATTCTCATTCTTCGTAAACAACGCATTTTTCTATACTCCATATCAATCTACCAATGTTTCCGGGACTCTTACAGAGAGAAACACGGGTACGTTTTCATTTGGAATGGAGCTAATTGTTAAAATTTAAACTTTTGAAACAATGAATAGATTTCTAAAAATATTTTCTCTGGCAATTTTTGCAATAATTGCATTCAGCTGTACAAGAGAGTTGCCTTTACCTGTAAGAAATATGAAGATTGTATTTGATATGCCGGAAAATTTCAGACCGGATGTGAAATATGCAAACAGGGAAATAGTACTAACCAGCAGCTCTGCCGTTTTTAAGTTTACAACAGATGCTACCGGTGCAGCAATTATCCCCGAACTTATTCCTGATGAGTATACTATTTCCACAAGCTGGAAGATGACAGGAGCAGATTATAAATCTTTGATAAGTTCAACTGAACTCATAGAAGACAAAGCAATAGTTATTCTAAAGTCAACAGCAAACAGACAGCAGATTTTCACTCCTGCCGATATCAGGCTGGCAGTTGACAAAATGGTTCAGAAAAGTCTTCTTATCTCAAAAGTATACTATACCGGTACCAAGGACAACGCAAACAAAAATTACAGCGTCGATTCTTATGTAGAAGTATTCAATAATTCGGAAGAGACGGTTTACATTGACGGTAAATATCTGGCTCTTGCAGAATCAATGTCTCCTCCTGCCTATCCTGCCAAAAATGATCCCAATTTTATATATGCAAGGCAGATATGCAAGTTCCCCGGAAATGGAACAGATTATCCGGTACTTCCGGGCAAAAGCATAGTTGTTGCAACTAAGAATGCAAAAGACCACAGAACAAGTGCAAGTACCTCTGTTGATTTATCTGATGCCGATTTTGAAGTAAAGGATGTCGACGGAACAGGAAACCCCGATATTAAGGCTCTTCCAATTATTTCAAATTCACTGGCCATTAAATTTTTCAATATGATCTCCTCCGGAGGTAATGCAGTTTTTCTTTTCGAAACATCAGATGATATTTTGCTCTGGCCGGAAGTATTTGCTCCGGGAAAGACATCGGGTGAAAGATTCAGAAAAGTACCTGTTTCCGTTGTTCTTGATGGAGTAGAATGTCTTAGAAACAGCTCTTCAACCGGTCCGGATATTAACCTTAAAAGATTTCAGGACATTGTGGATGCCGGTTTTACATTTACTAATGCGACATCGGGAAACACTCACGAATCTCTTGAACGAAAAGTAAGTTCTGTTTCGGAAGGAAGAATAATTCTTCAGGATATAAATAATAGTACACAAGATTTTGTAGTACTGCTGGATCCGACTCCAAGAAAATATGATAAATCTGGACTGATTAACTAGAAGAAAATGAGAAATACATATATTTTAACAACGCTTTTACTTCTCTTTTTTGCAGGAGTTGCCAAAGGGGAAAATACAGATTCATTAAAGAGGATTCCTGATTTGCAAAAGAGGGAAATGCAAATACTCAACCAGCAGTGGGTGAATACCGATAATGCTGCCGGAATGTCCTTATCTAAAGTAGACAGAGGAAGTTTTACTACACTTAGCTATTATAAAGACGGAGGTGATTATCATAAAGTGCAGCAAGGATCTAAGAACAGCGGATTTCTTTTTAGAACAGAGAGATATGACCGCTTCAACGACAAGGTTTTTGTAAGAGGTACATTCTCATTTAATAATAACAAAGAGTATGACAGAGGTTGGTCGGATGTTATTAATACATATAATGCCAATCCTTTTATTTTTGGGAGCAGTGTGAGGGGAGATTATGAAAAACAGCAATTTGACCTTAATCTCAAAGTGTACTCGGTTACTTCCGGCAGATTCAATTTTGGTTTTACCGTAGATTACAAAGTTGCCGACATTGCGCGTCAGAGAGATCCCCGTTCAAGAACATATATGCTTGATTATTCATTAATTCCGTCCGTATTAGTGTCGTTAAGCGACAAACATAAAGTAGGGATTGACCTTTACTATCGTTTCTCAAAGGAGAAGATGCCCGGCCTTACTACAATCCAGACAGATCCAAATCTGAAGTACTATACTTTTAGCGGAGTTGAGTTTCTGGATGGCAAAATTGGAGGGTATAAAGGTTTTTCTAGACAGTTTTTAAGTGATATCGTAGGAGGTGGATTGCAGTACAATTATTTTAGCAACGATATAAAACTGCTTGTTTCTTTTGGCTTTGATGCACAATGGGAGCAAACACTGGGAGATAAGAAGCAAAGCCCCGGTTCCTACAACTCTTTTAATTACAGATTACTGTCGGATTTGCTTGTAAAGCGCGGAGATCTTCTTCATAATTTCAGATTGTCCGGAGCTGTTAAAGACGGAGGAGCCGATGAGTTCAGACAAAATCAGATTACCTCAAGAGACCCGGTTACCGGAATTACAACAGAAACCTGGGAGACAATTTATGTTTATAAAAACAGGTTTATTGCTAAAACAGCAAACATTAAAGCAGACTGGCGGATTATCAGGAGCGACAAATCCGGAAACGGATATAAATGGATTGCAGGAATAGAGGGAGGATACTCTCAATTCTCAAACTATCATTATCTGCCCTCTTCGGTTTATGAGGCAGGTAAGGCAAACGGAGGGATTAACGGTCTTGTCAGGCTACTGAGCAGCAAGGGAAGAACTCTGGAGCTTAAGGCATCGGTTAATGCCGGCATTAAAACAGGAACAAAACTGGAGGCTGCTTTGGAAAATGAGGCAGTGACAAATATACTTGAACCTGATATTCAGTTTCACAACAGAAATACTATTGACATAAACGGCGATTTGAGATACACATTCCCTTTGAAATTGGGAAAAGTTTCAAATAT
>JAAXVX010000143.1 GCA_013335275.1 Bacteroidales bacterium | reverse complement strand
CCGTGCATTACTTCAAGCTTGCTGTTGGAATTGAGCCACACTTCAGAACTGTCCGGAAGAAAAATGTGAGTCCTCGATGCAGGAGGGGAGAAATATTCAACGTTAGAGATAAAATTGTCTGTCTTTTTGGAAAAACCATTATCCAGCAAAATCATCAAAACCATAGGTAAAATGAGTATTGCTGCTACTTTGCTTATGAATGTAAAGGCATTGCGAACCTTAAATTCTATAATCTTTCTATCTTCCCGTTGTTCTTTTTGCCTGATAAACTGACTTATTACCTGATAGTTACAATCCTGGTTAAATTCATTCCCCTCTTTCTCCTGACCTGCTTTTTCCCAGTTTTCGGCAAAAAAATCATCAATGTGTTTTGATTCGGAATCTTTATCTATGTTTTGTAAAAGCTCATTCAGTTCATCAAACGAAAATTGGTCGTTGGGATTATTAATCCAACGGTCAAAAAGTTTGTCTGTATTTTTTGTCTTCATACATTATTAATACAATTGAAAAAATATTATCCGTGAATTAATTTTTAAAATTCTTCTCTTTTATTTCTAAGGAATTGAAGAGCCTTTCGAATTTGAGTATCCACGGTGTTTTCGGAGATGTCCAATTGAACGGCAATCTCCTTATAACTCATGTTTAACCTGCGGCTCATTATGAAAATCTGCCTTCTTTTTTTAGGCAGTTTATTGATTTCTGAATTTATTTTTTCCGACAGTTCTTTGTAAACAAGTGAAGAAAAAACAGAATTATCTTCTTCGGTATGTTCGTCGGTTACAAAAGCGCGATATGCCTGAACAACAATCTTCTTTTTGTAATAATTGCAAATCATATTTTTTGCAATTGTGTACAAGTAGCCGCTGAATGATCCTTCGGGATCTATGCACGAACGGGTTTCCCAGATTTTAATGAAAACTGCCTGCAGCAAATCATTACTATCATCGGATTCTTTTACAGATCGGTTTATGAAATAAAAAAGTTGTTTTGCATATTTATTATATAAAATATGGAAAGCGTTTTCGTCACCGTCTCGCAAAAGAGTCAATAATTGAAACTCTTCTTTTGACATATTAAATTTAGTACACTTGTTTACCGAATATGCGAAGCTTCGTTATGAATGGGGGCAAATATATAAAATTAAAATTTGGATTAACTCCAAGAATATTATTTTTATTTTTTCTTCACGGAAGAAGATTTGTTAAGTGTATATATTAGAGTAGACCAGAATATCTTAACAAATTATATATGAAAATAAAAGTTTTCTTAGTGTCGCTATTGGCATTTTCTTTTACTCAGATGCCGGCTCAGGATAAAATGCTGGATTTTTTGAAAGGAGAATTGAAAAGCCAGATGACGACCCTTCAAAAAGGCGAATATCCGCCCTATTACATGAATTACAGAGTAATAGACAATTATTCCAGAATAATCCGCTCTTCCATGGGAGCAACAAATACTGTAGAGGAAGACAGGCAGTTGCTTTTTATTCCTCAGATAAGAATCGGCTCTCCGGAGTTTGATAATTTTCATGAAGCTCAAAACGGAGTTGGTGTAAGCAGGTTTGCGGGGCCACCTACTATTTTGCTTCCAAGGGACTTGCAAAACGGCCTTGATGCACTCAGGGACATCATGAGAGAAGAGGTAAACAACCGTTATAAATTTGCTCTCAGCAGTCTTGAAAGGGCTAAGGCAAAAAAAGGCGTTCAGGTAGAGAATCAGGATAAATCCATAGACTTTACAAAGGCAAAAGCAGAAAAATATTTTGAACCGGCTCTCAAAGAGGACAAAATTGCTCTGGATACAAAGGTTTGGCAGGACAAGCTCAACAAGTACAGCGCATTGTTTGCAGAAAACAAAGATATTATTGGAGCAAACATCACATTGACCTACAAGATTTGGAGAAAATATTTTGTTTCAACAGAGGGGGCAGAAATTGCAGAAAACAGAGTATACATACTTCTTAGCGTAAGAGGAACCACCATGGCCGAAGACGGAATGGAACTGCCTCTGCATAACAGCTATTTTGCCTATTCTCTTGATGAACTTCCATCGGAGGCTCAAATAACTAAGGATATCAAAACTATGTCTTCAAAATTGTCTAAGCTAAGAGTTGCTCCTTTGGTTCAGCCATACACAGGACCCGCTCTTTTATCCGGATCGGCAAGTGGTGTATTCTTTCACGAAATTTTCGGCCACAGGGTAGAGGGTCAGAAGATGAAAAGCGACAGTGACGGTCAGACATTTAAAAATATGGTAGGAGAGAGTGTTCTTCCGGCCAGCATAAGCGTATACTGTGACCCTACAATGAAAAAATATCACGGCAACGCTTTGAACGGATATTATATTTTTGACGACCAGGGAGTGAGAGGAGAAAGAGTAGAAGTTGTAAAGGACGGCATACTCAAGAATTTCCTTATGACTCGTACCGGATTGGACGGATTTCCAAAATCAAATGGTCACTCAAGGGCAGAATTTGAGTACGACCCTACATCCCGTCAGTCAAACCTCATAGTTGAGACAAATGCATACAAAACAGATGCTGAGTTAAAGAAACTGCTCATAGACGAGGCTAAGAAACAGGGAAAAGAATACGGATATTTCTTTAAGGCCGTTACAGGCGGTTTTACACAAACAGGCCGTACCGGAGCAAACTCGTTTAACGTTACACCTCTTGAGGTTTACAAAATATATGTAGACGGACGCGAAGACGAACTGGTAAGAGGCGTAGATATGATAGGCACTCCTCTTTCGATGTTTTCAAATATTGAATATGCCGGCGGTGAATTTGAAATTTTTACCGGAACCTGCGGGGCATCTTCGGGAAATGTACCGGTAACAGCAATCTCGCCTACTATTCTTGTAAATAAGGTGGAGTTGCAAAAGAAAGCGAAACCAACAGTAACACCGGCTCTTTTGCCTCGTCCGTAATTCTTAAACAAACGAAAAAACAATTAGAGAAATGAGATACATATATACTTTAATTATAGCCCAGCTACTTATAGTATGCTCCCTGTTTGGTCAGAAAAACGAAAGTGTTCTGTTCAAGGCTATGCAGGATGAAATGCTCCGCAGTAAAAACGAACTTGTTCTGCCCGCTTCGCCGAAACCTTTTTTTGTAGCCTATACAGTTGGCGAAAATCAATATATCTCCGTAAGCAGCTCTTTGGGAGTAATACTGTCTTCAAAGGAGAGTTCAAAGGAGAGGATTCATTCTGTAAACTTATATGTTGGAGACAATAAGTTTTCCAGCGACTATTCATATAGCGGCAATGGTGTTGCCTCTCCGAGTTTTACTTCAAGAGACGACAATTACGACCAGTTGAGGAGGAATTTCTGGCAAACATCGGATGTTGCCTACAAGTTTGCAGTTGAGGTTTATAACTCAAAGAAAAACAACATTAAAACAGCAAATCTCACAGAGGAAGAAAAGGCATTGCCCGATATGCTTCCTTTGAAGAAGGTTGAGGTTTATACATCCGAAGCTCCTGCTTTTAATGTGAATAAAACGGCATATGAAGATTTGTCAAAATTATTGTCAAAAGAGTTTGCAAAGTATCCCCAGATTGCAGATTCCAGAGTGGAGATAGACGGTGTAGAAACAATCTATTATTATCAGTCTACAGAAGGTACCAGGGTAAAAGAGTCGGCTACTTATGTATGCATCACTCTAAAGGGAAAAGTAAGAAATACAAGAGGACAGATTATTGAAGACAGAGAGATTATTTATGCCCCTACATTTGAGAAATTGCCATCTGCAGAGATACTTGCCGCAAGGGTAAATAAGTTTTCCGCAAAACTTGTTTCTCTCCAGAGTGCACAAAGCATGAGCGAATATTATCTGGGCCCTGTTCTTTTTGAAGATGACGCAGTTGCCACAATTCTTTCCGAGAACCTTGTTTCTCCGTCCGGAATAATATCTTTCAGAAAACCGGTTCAGGTTATGGCTACAGTTTCGAGGGTAGAGAATGTTTCCGGCCAAAAAGAGATTAAACCTCTGGAAGAGAGGATTAACAAAAAGGTTGTAGACAGCAGGTTAAGTGTAACCAACAGAACTGACATCAGCGATTTTAACGGGATGTCTCTTTTGGGAAGTTACAATATTGATGCTCAGGGAGTGACTCCGGTTAAAGAGGTTAAATTAATTGAAAACGGAATTTTGAAAACACTTCTCAGCAGTCGTATCCCAACTAAGAAAATTTCCGAATCGACAGGAAGCATGAGGTTTGGTGTAAGGCCAAGAGGAATAATTCTAAACGTAGCTCCCGGAACTCTGGTTGTGAACTCAAATAACGGAAGTTCCAGGGAAGAACTTAAGGCAGAGCTTATAAAGGCAGCTATTGAGGAAGGATTGGATTACGCTTTTATTGTAAGGAATATTGCAAGAGAAACAGACCAATATGTTTACAAAGTGTCTGTAAAAGACGGTTCTGAAACTTTGATTACCGGTTCCGAAATCACTGCCGTGCCTTTTACCAAGCTAAAAAGAGTATTAGGCGTGAGCAAAGAACAGGAGGCAGCGAACTACCTTTACCGCGATGCAGTTCCTACATCAATAATTTATCCAAAGGCAATCCTGATAGAGGATATAGAA
>JAAXVX010000142.1 GCA_013335275.1 Bacteroidales bacterium | reverse complement strand
GTTGCTGATTGCTCCTAACCAATAGCTGTTTTCTCTGAGGTTTTGAGTGTTTGTCTTTTGCATATACTCGATAATCTTTGAGAAGTCTGTAGGTGATACGCCTTTTTCAATAACATTATTGATTTCAAGATGTGCCCTCTTAAGAAGTCTTTCCTTAAGCGCAACATCTGTGTCGAAACCAAACATGAATGTAAAGTACTCCTGAGGGAAGTAAGTCATATTCATTGCTACACCAACACCGTATGTTCCGCCTTCTTCCTCACGGATAGTTCTTGTGAACACCATGTCGAACACCTGTTTGGTCATGCTTGCAAGAATTACATTCTCCAGGGTATAAGGAACTTTGCCAGAGAAGAAAGTGTAAACCGTAGCCTTAGGTGTTTGCATATCTTTGTCGAAATGGTTAACAACCTTTCCTTTTACAGGAATCATTTCTGTGTTTTTCCAGTTCTCCTTTTTTGTCTTGTTGGCAGGAAGCGAACCTATATAGGTTTCTGCAAGTGGTTTTAAAACAGCAGGGTCTACATTACCAACGAAGATGAATGTAAAGTCTGCGGCATTTTCAAAACGGGCCCTTGCAAGTTGCAGGGTCTTTTCGTAATTGACTTTTGCCAGCATATCCAAATCCAGTCTTTTTGCGTAAGGATTGCTGTTGTACAGAACCTTCTGAACTGTATCCGAAAATGCAACCATTGGCTGTGCAGCCATGTTTTCAAGCTGAGCTTTCATTTTGCCTAAATAAGACTGGAAAGCCTCATTGTCCTGCCTGATTGATGTAAAGCTAAGATAAACAAGTTGCATAAAGGTTTCGATATCCTTTGGCGTGCTGCTTCCGGACAGACCTTCACTCATCATGCCGATATTGGAGCGAACAGATACATTTTTGCCTGCAAGAACCTTTTTAAGGTCAGTTGCACTGAAGTTTCCAAGACCGCCAACAGCAGCCACATCATTGATTACCTTTGTTGCAACAATATCCGATTTGTCCAGCAGAGAGTATCCTCCCTTGCTTGTGGCGCTGAACATAATCTGGTCGTCTTTGAAGTCTGTCTTCATAACAACAACAGTAGCCCCGTTGGACATGTTCCATACAGTAGCCCCGCTCATTGGCTCCTTCACTTCGGAAACAACCTTTCCTGCTTTTGGTGCAACAGGTACCAGAGGTTCTTTTGAAAGTGTTTCTTTATATGGTTCTACCTGCTCTTTAAGTGCATTTTGATAAACAGTCATCAACTCCTCATTTGCAGGAACTTTGAGACCCTCTTTCTTAGGCATCATGACTGCAATTGCAAGATTCTGATCTACAGGAAGTGTTTTTGCATATTCGTTAATCTGTTCTACAGTTATAGCCGGAGCAACCTGCTGCATCAGTGCATACTCGGTTTCAATGCCGGCATAAGCGTTGTTTGTTATGAAATGATCCACAATCTGGTTTACGTAGAATGAGTTTTTCTGTTTCTCCTTCTCTTTATAAATTTGTTCCAGACGGCTCATATAGTTTGCTTTTGCACGATCGTATTCCGAAGGGGTAAAGCCGAATCTTCTAACCTTTTCTGCCTCGTTAATCAACGCTTTGAGGGATTCATTCATTTTACCCTCTTTCACGCCTGCACCAAGAGTAAATGCATCTTTGGTCTGAGTAATGCCAAAGCAGAAATTGCCATAGCTTGCCTGAGCATATGTAAAAGGTGCATCAGGTTTTTGTCCGAGATCCTGGAAGCGTGAATTAAGCATTCCGGTAACCATTGAGTTCATGTAATCCATAACAATGGAAGCAGCTGTAGCCCTGATTTCCTTAGGAAGAACATCATGCTTGTACATCACCTGTAAAGTTGTTGTGCTTGCCTCAGGGTCTGTTGCAACAGATATAAGGGCATCTTTTGTATCAGGAACCGGAAGTTCAATTCTTGGTGCAGGATTTACAGGTTTAGGGATTGAACCAAACATGGTTTTAATTTGTGCTTCAACTGCTGCTGCATCAATATCGCCAACAACAATAATTCCCTGCAAATCCGGACGGTACCACTTGTTGTAATAATCTCTTATCTCCTGAGGAGTAAAATTATTAATAACATTAAGTGTACCAATAGGAAGCCTGTATGCATATCTGCTTCCCGGCATAATTTCCGGCATCATTTTCTCAATCATTCTAAGCATTGCACTGCTGCTTGTGCGGAATTCCTCACGGATAACTCCTCTCTCTTTTTCAATATCTTCTGTGGTAAGAGAAATTGCGCAAGACCAGTCGTGAAGAATAAGAAGACAAGAGTCAATTATACCCTGTCTCTTAACCGGTACGCTGGAAATATTATAAATTGTCTGGTCAAATGAGGTTCCTGCGTTTAGGTTTGCACCAAACTTAACGCCAATTTTTTCCAGATATGATATAATTCCGTTTCCGGGGAAATTTTTGGATCCATTGAATGCCATATGCTCAAGAAAGTGTGCAAGTCCTCTCTGGTTGTCATCTTCCAGGATTGAGCCTACTTTCTGGGCTATGTAAAATTCTGCCTGTCCTTTTGGTTCAGCGTTCTGAACTACAAAATAAGTAAGGCCGTTCTCTAACACTCCCGTTCTTACCTTTGGGTCAAGAGGAAGCTTTTGGGGCATTTGTGCCATGGCGCTCATAAAAATTGCCATGGTAACTACTACCATTAAAATACGTTTCATGCTTTTTATTCAGTTTTGTTATTACCTATAACAAAAGTAGCCAAATTTGCATGATAATTTACTTTTTTTTATTTTTGCAAAGACCGCAGGGTTAAAAAAAGTCAATTAATACATAATTTTATATAAAATGAAACAATTCAGGACATTTTTAGCTATTTGTGTACTTTCAATCCTCTCGATGGGTACAGTTTACGGGCAGGACCTAACTGCCGCTACCGATGCATTCAATGCCGGTGGAGCTGCACTAAACGAGAGCAATTATCCGGTTGCAATCGAATCTTTTAACAAAGCGCTTAAAATGCTTGAGGGTTTGGGTGAACAGGGAGCAACTATGCTTGCAGAAACAAAAGCGATTATTCCGCAGATTCACCTTCGCTACGGAAAGCAGTTTGCATCGGCAAATGATATTGACAATGCCGTTCTTCAGAT
This sequence comes from Bacteroidales bacterium, assembly GCA_013335275.1. GTDB lineage: Bacteria > Bacteroidota > Bacteroidia > Bacteroidales > UBA932 > Bact-08. Next base: position 1,494 of record JAAXVX010000142.1, on the reverse strand, counting down.
TAAGAAAGCTATTGAAACAGGTACAGCCTATTCTGCAGCAGATATTGTAAAAGAGGCTACAGAACTTCTTCCTCAGGTACTTATGGCCGATGGCAATAACCTTTTAAACGAAGGTAAATATGCTGAGGCAATTGCAGAGTACAACAAGGTTGTTGCTGTAGATCCTGCCAACGGGATGGCATATTTAAGAATAGGTATGTCGGAAGCGCGTCTGGATAATGAGGCCGGAGCAGTAGCTGCTTTTGAAAAAGCAATTACGCTCGGACAAAAAGACGATGCATCAAAGCAACTTTCAACTGTCTATCTTAAGAAATCAGTAGCTGCGCTTAAGGTTAAAAACTGGGCAGCAGTGCTTGAATCAGCTGAGAAATCAAATACCTATCTGGAATCAGGTCAGGCTAAAAAGCTTATTGGACTTTCTTCCGTTCAGCTGAAGAAATTTGACAAGGCAATAGCTGCTCTGGAAAGCTACTATGCCGAAGATACAAACGCAAAAGACAAGAGCAGCACTCTTTACAATTTAGCAACAGCATACGAAGGCAAAGGAAACAATGCCAAAGCATGCGGATACTACAAGCAACTGCTCAACGATGCAACATACAAGGCTGCTGCTGAGTACAAGGTGAAAACCCAGCTTAAGTGCAACTAAGAGAATTAGAACTTCTGGCTCCGGCCAAAAACAGGGATATCGGCATTGCAGCAATTGATTGCGGTGCCGATTCTCTCTATATTGCCGGCCCTTCGTTTGGGGCAAGGGAAGCAGCAGGCAACTCTGTTTCCGATGTCGCCCAGCTTGCAGCCTATGGCCGCAAATTCGGAGCGAAGGTGTACATGGTAATCAATACGATTCTGTATGATAACGAAATAGAAAAGGCCGTGAAGCTTGCACATCAGGCATACGATGCAGGCTGCTCTGCCCTCATTATTCAGGATCTTGGCCTGCTTAAGGCAGGATTGCCGCCATTGCCGCTCTTTGCATCTACCCAAACCAATATCAGAACAGCAGAGCAGGCAATGTTCCTCGAATCACTCGGATTTGAACGGCTCATTCTGGCAAGAGAGCTGTCGCTTGAGCAGATAGCAGAAATTCGCAAAGCCACCACTCTTGAACTGGAGAGCTTTATTCACGGGGCCCTTTGCGTATCATACAGCGGGCAGTGCTACATGAGCGAAAAGGTTGCAGGGAGAAGTGCAAACAGAGGGGCGTGTGTTCAGGCATGCAGGTCGAAATACGACCTGAAAGACAGTTCAGGAAAAATACTGCTCAGAGACAAAGCCCTGCTTTCGCTTCGCGATCTCAACCTTGGCGATTTTATTCCACAGCTTGCAAACGCTGGGATATCGTCTTTTAAGGTGGAGGGACGCCTCAAAAATATTTCATATATAAAAAATGTTGTAAGATTCTACAGGTCGCTTATAGACAATTTTATAGAAAAAGACGGTGGCTATTGCCCCTCATCTTCCGGCAGGTTATTCGGAGGATTCACTCCAAGG
>JAAXVX010000141.1 GCA_013335275.1 Bacteroidales bacterium | reverse complement strand
AGCCAGCCAGGTTGTAACAACTGCTCAATATCTGCCCTATCATGCATATAAGGGTCCATCATCCGGAGTGACGCAAAAGGTTCAGCCCAATAACTATATTTTTGAACCCGGCAGAGAAGAAATAGCAATTGGTTTAATTGAAAAATCGCTGAAGTTTAAAATTTTTTCTGTAATCTCGGACTCTTCTGCTTCCGAACATGCTGCACGTACTCTTGCCATGCAGATAGCGACGGACAACGCTGATAATTTAATTGAGGAACTTACACTTCAGTATAATAAATCACGTCAGCAGGCAATTACAAATGAGCTTTTGGATATAATGGGCGGGTTTAGGTAAAATTTGAATTAATATTTTTAGAAATAATCTCTAAAAATGGAGAAACAAAACTAAAAAAGCTGACATACCCCGGACATAAAAAATTGATATTATAATCCCCGTCGGTTTTCACAAGCCGATGTTCCGGACATCCCCCACGGCATAAATTCAGGTAATCGCAACGCTGGCATTTTACCGGCAATCTGCTCCTTTTTTCGATGCCAAAATTCGCTATTTTTGGAGAGTAAACCAGTTCTTCAAAATTTTGTGTTTTAAGGTTTCCAAGATAAAAAACATTATCAACAGCAGATTCTGGACTGTTTACAAAATGGTCGCATGTAAAAATGTCACCATTTTTCTCCAATACAGGCACGTCTCCGCACACCGGGTTAAACTGGCACAACCCGCCCTGCATTCCCATATAGTTGGCCAAAGCGACATCGAACAACTGAACATAAACCCTGCCGGCATCCTCGCATCTCCACCATTCAGAAAATACATCTTTCATAAACTGCCCGTAGCCTTCGGCAGAAACGCCCCAGGTTTCGTCCGGAGCGACGACAGGAAGGAATTGCATGAATCGGGGATTTTCCTGTGAACTCGTACCAATGTTTTTCAAAAACTCATATACCCCGGCACCTCTTCCCTCGCTTGCGCTATTCACGGTAGAAAGCGTATTGAATTCCACGCCCCACTCTTTCAGCATTGAAATTCCGGCCATTGTTCTATCGAACATCGATTCTCCTGCCCTGTTAACACGAAATGCGTCATGAATATCCTTGGGTCCGTCAATAGAAACTCCCACTAAAAAATTGTTTTGTTTGAAGAACCTGCACCATTCAGCATTTATAAGCGTACCGTTTGTCTGAATTGTGTTGATAATTGTTTTTGAACCACAATATTTTAAATTTTCCTGAAACAGAGCCTCTTGTTGAATCTCAACCGCTTTTTGAAAAAACCCGATACCCGCAAGCAATGGTTCGCCTCCATGCCAGCAAAAAGAGACTTCCGGAGTATTATTCAATTTAATTGTTTCAAAAATTGCTTTTCTCAGCAACTCTTCACTCATGATGTTTAACTTCCCCGGCTTTTTAATTGCGGGCTCAGCCGGCATATAATAACAGTAGGCACAATTCAGGTTGCACTCTGCTCCAACCGGTTTAAGCATAAGAGAAAAAGGCTTTCCGGGCTGAAAGCGGTATGCTTCATTAATGTGCAGAGTATTCGAGCCCTGAGGTTTCATATATTAAAGCTCCTGAGTGTCTTCGTATTTGGTCATAAGTCGCTTAAGCTCTTTGTGCATTCGCTCTTTTACTTTTGTATACAGAAGATTGTCATACTGATTTACAAGTTCTTTGGGGTCCGTTTGCAAATCGTACAGTTCCCATTTATCTATATCGTGACCATAAAAATGGATCAGCTTATACCTGCTGTCCCTCACTCCGTAATGACGGCGGACAGCATGCTCTGCCGGATATTCAAAATAATGGTAATAGACCGACTTGCGCCAGTCAGATGGTGTTTTGCCTTTAAGCAGAGGAACTATTGACTCTCCCTGAATCTCTTTTGGTATGGATGCACCGGCAAGTTCAAGTATTGTAGGGGCATAGTCTATGTTCTGGACAAATTGAGATATATCTCCCCTCTTTTTGAGTTCTTTTGCTCCATCAGGCATTCTCATAACCAAAGGAGTGCGGAAAGACTCTTCATACATAAAGCGTTTGTCGAACCAACCGTGCTCGCCCATATAAAAACCCTGGTCCGAAGTGTAAATTACTATAGTATTTTCCAGCAGACCTTTTTCTTTAAGATAATCCAGAACTCTGCCTATGTTATTATCTACAGAACGGATACACTTAAGATAATCTCTCATATAACGCTGAAATTTCCATTCTGCCAGCTCTTTTCCTGTTGGCTTTGTTGCAATGAACTCTCTGATGATTTTATTGTATGTGCTGTCCCAAAGTTGTCTTTGGCGCGGGTCTAGCCTGCGGAGGGCAAATGCCATATTCTCCTTGTACCCGCTTGCGATATCCGGAGAAAGGAGTTTGAGGTCCGTAGCAAAATTCATCACTTTGTCATCGGCAATTCTCATCTCCTGTGCTGCAGCTGCAGACCTCCCTTCATAATTGTCATAAAAAGTATCCGGAATGGGGAAATTTACATCTTCAAACAGATTGAGTTCAGTTGTATCGGACATCCAGTTCCTGTGAGGAGCCTTATGATGGATTACAAGGCAGAATGGTTTAGTTGTATCACGTTCTTTTTCAAGCCAGTTAATGCTTAAATCTGTTATCACGTTTGTACTGTATCCTTTGTAAGTTACTCTCCCTTTAGGAGTTATAAAAATAGGATCATAATACTGGCCCTGCCCAACCAGTACCTCCCATCTGTCAAAACCGGACGGTTCGCTCTTAAGGTGCCATTTGCCAAATATAGCTGTCTGATATCCTTCGTTCTGGAGTAGTTTAGGAAATGTAACCTGTGTGCTGTCAAAGCGTGTCGCATTTGTTGTCATCCCGTTTTTGTGAGAAAACTTGCCCGTGAGCATACACGCCCTGCTGGGGCCAGATATTGAGTTCGCCACAAAACTGTTTGTAAAGCGGATTCCTTCAGATGCAATTCTGTCGATGTTGGGAGTCTCGATGTACCTGTTGTCGTAGCAGCTGATTGTCTGATATGAATGATCATCGGACATTATATAGACAATATTCAGCTTTTTCTTGTTTTCCTGCCGGCTCTTGTTGCCCGGTTCATTTCCTGCTGCAGTAGCCTGCGTAACAGCTCCAATCGAAGCCGCAAACGGAATAAAAAGGAGCATTTTTTTGTTTGAAATCATAATCTGGGGTTAGTTATGTAGCGGGTTAAAGGTACGAAAAATAATTTCGCGTAAACTTGTTAATATCTTTAGTAAATTTGTATACGTATGGAAAAAATTAACATTTTCTGGTTCAGACGCGATTTACGGCTCGGTGATAATGCAGGATTGCATGCGGCTCTTTCGTCGGGACTTAAAGTGTTACCCATATTTATTTTCGATTCAGAAATTCTAGAACAGCTTCCCTGCAAAAAAGACAAAAGAGTAAGTTTTATACATAATGCTCTGGGAAAACTCAATTTACAGATGCTCTGTTTTTACGGCAAACCTCAGAATGCATTTGAATGGCTGGCCGGTGACGAAATAATGAATAAGTATTACCGGACGGATACAGTTTTCTGTAATGAGGATTACGAACCCTACGCAACTGAGAGAGACAATCTGGTGTCATCCGTGCTTGCAAAAAAGGGAATCGCCTTTAAAACATATAAAGACAATGTTGTATTTTCGAAAGCCGATATTCTTAAATCGGACGGCACTCCCTATACTGTCTTTACTCCATACTCAAAAATGTGGCTTTCAAAGTTGAACAATAATCCCGATGAGCACCTTCAGCATTATCCATCCGAAAATCTGACAACTAATTTTATTACCCCGGACATACCGCTGCCTGAGCAAAAAGAAGACCTTAAAATTTTCTCTCGCCTGCCCTCATTTGATGAAATTGGGTTTATTGCAGATGATGGAATCATTGGCATAAAAAAAACAGAATTATTAAAAAAAGATATAATCGTAAATTATCACAATACCCGCAACTTTCCGGCAATGGATGAAGGAACTACCCGGCTGGGCGTTCACCTGCGATTTGGAACCGTCAGCATAAGACATGCCGTTAAGGTTGCTTTGAAACTAAACGAAGTATGGCTCAGTGAACTAATCTGGCGGGAGTTTTTTCAACAGATAATTTTTCATTTCCCCTACTCTGCCAAAGGCCCGTTCAAGAAGAGATACAGCTTCATTAAATGGCGTAACGACGAGAATGAAATAAAGCGCTGGTGCCGCGGAGAAACCGGATATCCTGTTGTTGACGCAGGAATGCGTGAATTAAATGAAACCGGGTTTATGCACAACCGGGTAAGAATGATAACTGCAAGTTTTCTTACCAAACATCTTCTTGCCGACTGGAAAATTGGAGAAGCATATTTTGCCGAAAAACTATTGGATTACGATCTAGCCTCCAATGTTGGAAACTGGCAATGGGCAGCCGGCTGCGGATGTGATGCTGCACCATACTTCAGGATATTCAACCCCTGGGAACAAACCAAAAAATTTGACCCAAAAGCTGAGTATATAATGAAATGGGTACCCGAAGCGCTAAGTGCTTCTTACCCAAAACCAATTGTGGAGCACACATTTGCCCGGAACCGTGCTCTTGCAACTTACAAAGAGGGTCTTGCCCAGTTTGCTCAACTA
>JAAXVX010000424.1 GCA_013335275.1 Bacteroidales bacterium | reverse complement strand
GCAGCCTCTTTTATGGCAGCCGACTTATAAAGAAGAACCGACCCGAAATTGAAATCGTCCCTTAAGCTTCCCTGCTGATATGTAATAACCGGACTGATGTTTCTCTTTTCGTCAACAATCTGATAATGGTCTGCGTATAGCATTGCGGCACCTGTATCGTTTCCCAGCCCAACCATTCTCTCAAGGGCAAACATACCCATAACCAGAGTAGACTCTTTTGTATAAATAAGTGAATAATCCGAATCTGATTTTGCTGCAATTTTTTTTACAGTTTCGGTAGATTTTAGCGAATCTATCTGAATCATTTCATATCCCGGATACGCCTCTGCATTTTTATCCGTTGCCAGAAGATAAATCCTGTCAACAATCTCAATACCCCTTAACCCGTTAATTGTCTCTGTTACCTGCGCTTTGTCCCTGTATGGAATAAAGCAGTTTACACTTTTTGCCATTTCTTCTCTTTTTACTTAAACTATGAAGGCGCTAAGATACCTATTTGAGAGGAAAAGAGCAAAAATCGAGTTTGATTTACGATATAGGTTTAAAAAGCGTATTTTTGCCGTTTATCTAAAAAAATGCACCAATTCGACTATATAATTGTAGGTAGTGGTCTTGCGGGTTTATACTCATCTTACCGGGCTTCCCGCTACGGAAAAGTAGCACTTGTAACCAAATCCGGCATCAGGGAAAGCAACTCCTATTTTGCCCAGGGAGGAATAGCTGCGGTAACCGACGAAGAAGATACTCCAAAATTTCATCTTGAGGACACAATCGTTGCCGGAAGGGGCCTTTGTGACTATGACGCTGTGAATATCCTGGTTAATGAAGGGCCTGAAAGGATACATGAACTGATTGATGAAGGGATGGTATTCGATATGTTTGACGGTTCGCTGGCTCTCGGCCTGGAAGGAGGACATCACAGAAGAAGAATTCTTCACGCAGGCGGTGATGTTACCGGGAAAAAGATAACAGACTTCATGATTGACAAGGTGACGGAAAATCCCAATATTTCCATTTTCGAGAACCATTCTGCCATTGAGGTTCTTGAAACAAACGGGAAATGTTGCGGGATACGCACATGGAACCTTGCCGGGGATTGCGAAGATGTTTTTCTTGGAAATCATACGATTCTGACTCTTGGAGGAGCCTCTGCCATATACAAAAACACAACAAATCCGCGCACAACAACCGGAGACGGAGTTGCACTTGCATACCGGGCACACTGTCTTTTGCAGGACATGGAATTTATTCAGTTTCATCCAACCGCAATATTCACGGAAAATGACAAATCCTATCTTATAAGTGAGGCCGTACGGGGCGAAGGGGCATATCTTCTTAATGAAAAGGGAGAGCGCTTTATGACTTCTATTCATGAAAGTGCGGAACTTGCTCCGAGAGATATTGTTGCGAGGTCTATTTATAAGCAGATATTAAATCAGGAAAAACCATACGTATATCTTTCGCTGAGCCATCTTAATCCGGAAAGAATAAAAGAACGTTTCCCAAATATTTTTGAAAAGTGCAGGCAACTCGG
>JAAXVX010000423.1 GCA_013335275.1 Bacteroidales bacterium | reverse complement strand
CCGGGCTGCATATCAGTCATGATCTTTATTGCCTCCCTGCCTGCAGATTTCTCAATTGCTCCAATGAAATCCATAAGTGCGACAGGCTTATTATTGCCGATATTGTATATTTTCTGAGGAACATTGCCTGCCGGTGGGGCTGAGTTAATTACAGCTGCCATACCTTCAATTATATCGTCAATATATGTGAAGTCCCGGTATAATTTTCCATAGTTAAACACTTTTATGGGTTCACCATGAATGACGGCTTTCATAAACATAATCGGAGCCATATCCGGCCTTCCCCAGGGGCCGTATACAGTAAAAAACCGGAGTCCTGTTGATGGAATATTGTACAGCTTTGCGTAGGAGTGTGCCATCAGTTCATCAGCACGTTTTGTAGCAGCATAAAGGCTCACAGGTGAATCTACCTTGTCTTCTTCGCTGTACGGAGTCTTCTCGTTCAACCCGTATACGCTGCTCGAACTTGCGTACACAAGATGTTTCACAGGAAAGTGGCGGCAGGCTTCAAGTATATTAAGGAACCCAAGAATATTGGAGTTCACGTATGCATAAGGATTTTCAATTGAGTACCTTACTCCGGCCTGAGCAGCAAGGTTGCATACCACATCGAATCTCTCTGTTTGAAAAAGAGAGTCTATTCGTGCTTTGTCTGTAAGGTCCGCTTTAATGAAACGGTAGTTGGAGTAAAGTGCACTTGTTACCAACTCCCCCTCTTTGATTTTAGATTTTTCCAAACCTGTCGCGGCAACCCGGGCATATTTAAGCTCAACGTCATAATAGTCATTTATGTTGTCAAGCCCCACAACATCATCTCCTCTCTCTGCAAAATACTTAACAGTATAGAATCCTATAAATCCGGCAGCTCCAGTGACAAGTATCTTCATGTTCTGTAAAATTAAAGAATCACATAATAAAAGTATCCTACAGGATATTTCTCTTTCCCCTCCAAAAGCTTTGCCAGTTTTTCATCCTTTTTAAGTTCGCTCTGCATTATGAATAAAACAGCCTGTTCCTCTGCGGCTTCGCTATCAATAGATTTTGCAGCATTAACCCTCTCCTCAAGTTCCTCAATAGTAACTTCGCGTGGAACAGCTCCTATATAGACATCAATGTTTTCAATTCTTGGAATATTGTATGACAAATAATTAAAAATTCCATGTTCAAGAGCAGTTTCCTGTGCCTGTTCCGAAACGGCTCTCATCCCAATATTGGGGTTGTATTGCGGAATATAGAATGATATTGTAAACACAGCCAAAAGAAGACCTGCACCCATTGAGATAATGGCATTATAAATATTTTGCCTGTATAAAACCCATAAAGTGATTAATCCGGTAATTGAAACAATTGCCGCAGTGACCGGTATCAGGAAAGATTCAAAAACAGGGAAGTCGGTAAACATATTTGCGGCAATCAGTCCTGCAACTGCAAGAGACATAACAAAGGCAGGTACTCCAAGCAGGATTTTTACAAATTTTCTGTCTTCAAATTTTGGCAGCCACAATACAGTGATATATGCAAAAAACGGAAATGC
>JAAXVX010000422.1 GCA_013335275.1 Bacteroidales bacterium | reverse complement strand
TATCTGCCTTATGTTCTTTAAAAAATACTGGGAATTCCAGTATTGAAGGATATGATCCCTGAGTTTCCCATACATATAGAAACTATTTATCCTGACAAGAAGACTGATAAATCTTTTAAAATCGATTACGTAGCCTTTTCGGAGAAGCTGGATAAAGCTGTTTTCGTTGAACTGAAAACGGATGATTCATCCCTCCGAACCAAACAGGAAAAGTATTTGCAGGCGGCAAGGGATGTGGGTATGAGCAAACTTATTGAGGGATTGAAAAAAATATTTAAGGCCACAAATTCAAAACAGAAATATTACTGCCTCTTCGAGCAGCTTGAAAAAGTTGGTCTTATAACAATTCCAGATGAAGTGAAGGAAATCATTAACAAACCTAACCTGCAAGGAATAAATAAACATTCAGAAAAGATTCGTGCGCTCAAGATCCCTTCGAAGGTTCAAGTGGTATATGTACTTCCGAATCTTCCGGACAAAGAGGAAAAGGCAGAGATTAACGCGACCTACATCACTTTCAATGAATTTGCAGGTATTGTCGAAAGCTACGGTGATCCAGTTTCGCTCCGGTTTGCAAGATCAATGAGAGAATGGGCTAAAAGAAGACCTGGCGAAAGAGTTTGAATTTAACATAATTAAATGCCTCAAAATGGGATAGTTATAATGAATATCGAAACGACAAAAGAATAGCTATTACAACTCGAGAAAGAAATAAATAAATGCGCTCTCGTTGAAGAACGATATACAATTTCATCAGCAAAGGGTTGTTAAAAAACATATGGCTCTGAAAAGCGCCAATGGAACACTTTGGATCGTTCCCAATCAAAGCAGTTATGATATTTGTTTATCCGGGCAGTCACTTGTTGCTGAAATGACTCCATTCATGACAAAACTGTGCGGACGTGACTGTACAAGCTATAAGCAAACAAAACCGAAACCTCATATCCCTTATTGGCGTGTTGAAGATTTCCAGACAGTGAAAAAAGCAGTTTATCGTTTTGCTGGTTTGGATTCTTGATAAAAATTTACCGGATATTATTTGCCATTTGGGGACATTGTTCACAGCAGGTTCAGACAGCAAACATGTGATGAGACGACATGCAGGGAGGGGTGAGGATTGATACTCCCGGCATCATGCATCAAGCGATTATCGGAGGGTATAGAGCAGAGTTGTAGTCGTATCATATTCTCATGGAAGGGGAGAGGTCATGCCCCTATCGAAATGTTTCCCGCCATGGATGTATGCCATAATAATGAGATGAGTTTCAGTCACCCTGACTGCCATTGATGACATTAGCAGTCAGCATGATGAATCTTGGCCTTGTCGGCACTACCCGTTTTAATGTTGCTGGTTCCTGGATTGGTATTGTGTTCCTGAGATTGGCTATACCCTGAAACATCCCGCAGTTTTTCAAGCTATCGTGCTCCCTTATCAAGGGGAATACCTGAATTTGCGTATATTCAGTTTAAGATTTTATTGCAGTAAAATCTTTTATATGTCGCACACAGCATCTAACTTAAACCAAAGGAGATTGT
>JAAXVX010000140.1 GCA_013335275.1 Bacteroidales bacterium | reverse complement strand
AGGAGCAGAGGCGACTCTGGTTCCCGAAATTCACACCGATATCGATAAGTTGTGCAGTTACATGGAACTGGGCAGGCGCAAGAACAAAACTTCGAGTATTATTATTGTGGCCGAAGGCGAGGATGGCGGCGGAGCTATTGAAGTAGCACAGAAATTTAAAGAGCGCCTGCCCAATTATGAAACGCGCGTTACTACTCTTGGCCATATTCAGCGCGGCGGCTCTCCTTCCTGCAACGACAGGGTTCTCGCAAGCCTGCTGGGACACGAGGCGGTGAATGCTCTTATAAGCGGCAGAAGCGGCGTAATGATTGGCCAGATGCAAAATCAGGTTGTATTTACTCCTTTCGACGAAGCATGTACCCGACACAATGAAATAAATAAAAAGTTGTACGAAATAAGCAGGATTTTGTCACTTTAAAAAATAGTTGTAACTTCGCAGCCCCCTATTTTATGGGGAAATCGCAACATATTTATATATTAATCTAAAAATCAACAAAGTGGACACATTGAGTTACAAGACCGTGTCGGCAAATAAAGCTACCGTTACCAAAGGTTGGGTAGTAATTGATGCCACCGATCAAGTATTAGGAAGACTTTCTTCGAGGGTTGCTCTCATCCTTCGCGGAAAGCACAAAGCCAACTACACGCCACACGTGGACTGCGGTGATAATGTTATCATTCTCAACGCTACAAAAGTTCGCCTCACTGGTAAGAAGTTGACTGACAAGGTGTACGTTCGTCACACCGGTTATCCCGGCGGGCAGAGGTTCAGATCTCCTAAGGAGCAATTTGAAATTAAGCCGTTAGCCGTAGTTGAGCACGCCATTAAAGGCATGCTGCCAAAGAATCGCCTTGGAGCGGAACTGTTTCGCAATCTCTTCGTTTACGAAGGATCGGAGCATCCTCATCAGGCTCAGCAACCAAAAGAAATTAAACTAACAGAAATTTAAACAGAGCATGGAAGTAATTAACGCCCTTGGAAGACGAAAATCAGCAGTTGCTCGCGTTTATGTTAAAACAGGTAAAGGTAACATTACGATTAACGACAGAGCTCTCGAAAACTATTTCGTAGACGAAACTCTTCAGTATATCGTAAAGCAGGCACTTGAACTTACCAACACTCTTTCGCAGTTTGACATCAAAGTCAACCTCGATGGTGGTGGAATTAAAGGTCAGGCAGAGGCTCTCCGCCTTGGTATTGCCCGCGCTCTCTGCAAAATTGATGTAGAGGCTTACCGTCCCGTACTAAAGTCTAATGGCCTTCTTACCCGCGACCCAAGAGAGGTTGAGAGAAAGAAACCTGGACAGCCTGGTGCACGTAGACGCTTCCAATTCAGCAAACGTTAATATTTATTTATTAATTAGAAAACTGATTTATTGCACAGTTTGGATTACAAAATTGCAGGATCTGAAAAGCTGCCTCAATTTGTCCTACTGCGGAAAATCAGGGAGATCGAAAAAGTTCGCTACTCCCGGTTGAAGAAAAGAGAAACACAAAAATTATCAAACATTATTAAAAAATGCCTAGAACTAATTTCCAAGAACTACTTGATGCAGGTGTTCACTTTGGTCACCTAAAGAGAAAATGGAATCCAAAAATGGCTCCTTATATTTTTATGGAGAAGAACGGGATTCACATCATTGACCTGCACAAGACCGTTATCAAAATAGATGAGGCTTCAAATGTATTGAAGTCACTGGCGAAAGCAGGACGTAAAATCCTGTTTGTAGCTACAAAAAAACAGGCTAAAGATATCGTTTCAGAATATGCTAAGTCTGTAAATATGCCATATGTAACCGAGCGCTGGCCCGGTGGTATGCTTACAAATTTCCCTACTATCCGTAAGGCAGTAAAGAAAATGAACACCATCGACAAGATGATGACAGACGGAACTTTCGAAACTCTTGCAAAACGTGAAAAACTTCAGGTTACACGTCAGAGAGCAAAACTCGAAAAGAATCTCGGTTCAATCGCCGACCTAAACCGTCTACCTTCTGCACTGTTTATTGTTGACATCCAAAAAGAGATGAACGCCGTTAAAGAGGCAAATCGTCTAAATATTCCGGTAATCGCGATGGTTGATACATGTTGCGATCCAGGTCCGATTGATTTCGTGATTCCGGCAAATGACGACGCAGCCAAATCAATTTCTCTCATTATGGAGCGTATAAGTCTGGCAATTTCAGAAGGTCTTGCCGAAAGAAAACTGGAGAAAGAGAAAGAAGGTCCCGCAGAGAATAAAGATTCTTCGGCACCGGAAAGTGGAAGTGGAAGCGGAAAAAGAACCCGTGTACGCAAAATTGTACAAAAGGGCGAAGGAACTCCCGAGGTAGAAGCTGCACCAGCAGTTGAAGCAGCGGCTGTAGTTGCTCCTGTTGAAGCAGCTCCAGTAGTAGTTGTACCTGAGGCGATTGCACCGGAAGCTGCTGAATAAGCGGCACCGGCATAAACCACAGAGACTCCGGAAAATTAATACTAACGATTTATTTTTATTTATTCTAATATGGAAATCAAAGCAACAGATGTTGCCAAATTGCGCCAAATGACCGGTGCCGGAATGATGGACTGTAAAAGTGCATTAGTTGAGGCAAACGGCGATTTTGATAAAGCAAAAGACATTATCCGCGAAAAGGGTAAGCTTATAGCAGCTAAAAGGGCTGACCGCGACACAACTGAGGGTTCCGTTATTGCTCTTACAAAAGAAAATAACACAAAGGCTATTCTTGTATGCCTTGGCTGCGAAACAGATTTCGTGTCAAAAAATACAGAATTTCAACAACTTGCAAATAAAATTGCAGCAACTGCTTTAAGTGCAATGCCTGCCAACCTCGACGAGCTTAAGGCTCTCAAAATGGGCGACCTTACAATTGAAGAAGCTGTAACTCAACAAACCGGAAAGAGCGGCGAAAAACATGCACTTCCTTTTTATGCAAAACTGGAAGCACCATTCATTGCAACCTATATCCACACAAATGGTAAACTTGCAACTGCAGTTGGTTTTTCAAAAGTAATCAGTCCGGAAGTAGGCGACGAAATTGCAATGCAGATTACAGCCATGAACCCTGTATCTGTAAGCAAAGACAGCTGTCCTAAAGAGGTTATTGAAAAAGAACTTGAAATCTACCGTATCCAGATCCGCGAAGAGGGTAAACCAGAACATATGGTTGAACAAATCGCTCAGGGTAAACTAAACAAATTCTTCAAAGAGAGCACTCTCGAAGAGCAAACATTTGTTCAGGACGGTAAGATTACAGTTTCTGCCTACCTTAAGAGCGTAGACCCGGAAGTTAAAGTAACCGGATTCTACAGATACTCACTCAACGACTAATTAAGCACCGCTTAATAAATATTAAACCCCACCCCGGAATTCCGGAGTGGGGTTTTGCTATAGCCACCACTAACCAAGTCCGCGCACACCCGCACCACTAGGCCCCCCCCGTTTTTCCCCAGGGGACGAGTTCTGACCCCAGGGGTCATTTGGTACCTCACTAATTATCTGCGACTTAGCAAATTTGCTCTAATTCATAATTCACTATTAGTCAACCCCGTACCAAATGACCCCAGGGGTGCTTTACGACGGGTATTCCTTACAAACTCATAACTTACATGTAACATATTTGCAATCTGAATATATGTTGCGCCTGTAATAAAAGTCAGGCTTCTGGCAATCGCTTTTAATTCTTTCATATCAATCTCTTTTAAAGATCTGCCATTAAGTAAAGCATCCAGATGCTTGGTAAGATCGCTATAAGGAATCTGATAGTGCGGTTCTTTATCTTCTTTTATATCCCAATCTTTGATGTCAGATCTTTGAAGTTGCTCGTGGAAATCACTCTCTGATTCAAATAAAGCCTCCACAAATGAAGTATTCACAGGAATTATACTTCCTCTAAATTTATTATCCATAAAATACAAATCAGCAGAAGACCATTTATAGTCTTTAACATTTTTAGCAATACCAGCTTCTAGTGGATTTCGTAAAATATAAATAATGCATTCCTTAATTTTATTTATGCTGTTTTTTGGAACACTGTAATAAGGACTTGAACACAAATTCCCACTACATTTATATTTTTTATTATACCATCTCACGAAACTAATCAGTGTTAATGAAATGAATGTTGAAAGGTTGTCTGACTTAGCCAACATGTGAATATGGTTATCCATTAATACATACGCATAAATTGCGACGTTAGTCTTTTGAGAGTATTTAGCAACTCTCGAACAGAATTCAATTCTGTCCTCATCGTCATAAAAAATTATAAACCTGGAATTCCCTCGTAAAATTATGTGGTAGATACCCACATCTGTAAGCTTTCTCACTTTCCTCATAAATCTCCCTCCTCAAATTTTATTAAAGGTATATATTTTTTGAGAAAGAAAAAAGCCCACCCCAGGGGTCATTTGGTACCGCCCTAATTATCTGCAACTTAGCTAATTCGCACTAATTCTTAATTCGCTACTAGTCAGCCCCGAACCAAATGACCCCTGGGGTGGGGTGACGTGTGTGGTGTGGGTGGGGCGACGTGGGATACGTGTGGCGTACGCCGGGGGCAAGGTTTCCGGTTTTGGAATTTTTTCATATCTTTGCACCCGAAATATCTTCAGGGCAGGGTGTAATTCCCGATCGGCGGTTAAAGTCCGCGAGCCGTAAATGGCAGAACCGTTTAA
>JAAXVX010000421.1 GCA_013335275.1 Bacteroidales bacterium | reverse complement strand
ATCAATTGTTGACTGAGTTGTTACGAACAATTCCAGAAGTGTTTCCGATGCACCTTCCTGTTTCCAGTAATTAATGTAGTCTGCGTTTGAAACAAGTGAATATGGTGAGTAATCGATAACTTCAATTGCTGCGTTATATGCATTATTCCAATCCCCTTTGTATAAATATGCCCGGGCTTGTAAAAGCTTTGCTGCCCAATAGTTGAAATGGCCAGTGTTTTTGGATTTAGAAAGTAATGGTAATGCAGCCGTAAGGTCTGCCAAAACCTGTTCGTAAGTTTTAGCGACGGTACTTCTTGGCTGTTTCGCTTCTGAAGCAGAAGATACCTTTGTAATGATAACAGCACCCAGTGAAGCTCCATTATCCTTTGCATAAGGATATCCGTACAATCTGGCAAGGTCAAAGTAATTTAAAGCTCTCACAGCATAAGCCTGCCCTTTGTAGTCATCTCTTATTGCTTTGTCTGCACTTGAAGTTAAAGTTAGTTTGTCTATATTTTCAAGAAGAGTGTTACACCTCATTATTGTTTCATAGCATTTAGCCCACATATTAAAATATGTGTTCGACTCTGAATCGTACCCCAAAGTATAAATCTGAGTCCATCCGGAAGACATTGTGCGTGGCTGAATGTTATCTCCTCTTTCGTCTCCCATTAATTGCATATATGTTCCATAGTAGTCATACCATTTCATATCTACATACAATCCGTTGGTAGCAATGCCTGCATCATAAAGAGTACGCATCGCTGTTTCTGAAACAACTACATTTGTAGGCTTTGTATCCAGGAAGCCTTCGCATGAAGAAAAGGAAAATATCACTCCCAGGGCAACTATAATATTTAGAATATATTTTTTCATATCAATTAGAGTTTATTAAAATTAAAGTGATATTTCTATACCAAGTGTTATGGTTCTTAATGCAGGAAGGGAGAAGTTATAATAACCATTCGATTGTACTTCCGGGTCAAAATTCAGACCGGTAAAAGTAAGAAGGTTGGTTCCGGAAAGAAATACTCTTGCATTAGACAATTTGAGGTAATTTTTGAGTTCTTTAGGAAGAGTATATGAAATACTAAGATTCTTCAATCTTAAATAATCACCTTTTTTCAATGCACGGCTTGAATCGTAGTAACCACCGCCTGTATTTCCCGCAACCCGGCGCGGCAAATAAGTTTCGTCACCCGGATTTTGCCAGCGCTCTACCTGAGATGCTGCTACATTTGCATAAGAGTTGTAGCCGTCTGTCTCCATATCGTCGGAACCATTATCCCATACATAATGCCCATATTTGTAAGACCACGCCATAGATGCAGTAAGTGATTTCCAGGAGAATGTCGCATTAAAACCTCCAAATCCCTTGGGGATTGCTGTCATCCCTTCCAAAATAGAAGAAGAGGCTTGAGCTCTTGAAACCAATGTCCTGTCTTTTGAACCGTCAGGCAAAATCTTGTTTGAATAATACATTGCCTGACCTGTTGCAGGATCAGCTCCGTAATACTCTCTCGTGTAATATTGCACAAATGAATAGCCGGCTTTCCAA
>JAAXVX010000139.1 GCA_013335275.1 Bacteroidales bacterium | reverse complement strand
CTCGATGTGGGAGGCACTGCATACAGGAGACCTTGCTTCCTTTGGTATCAAGGCCGCCGCAGCTGCACGGCTGCTGGAGTTTACAAAACTTATTTCGGAAGTATCTTTAAAAGTCCGCACTGTAAATGCCTATGAAATATCGATGGAGATTGTTTTACGCTCCGGGTATATGACCTTTCTGAAATCCGATACGTCAATTGAAGGTCAGGCAAGGGTAGAAAACGTAGAAGAACTTTTCAACTCCATTAAGGAGTTTGAGGGAGATGCCCTTGGCGGAGTCATTGATGAGGAACTGAATGATACAAATCCGGATTTAAATACAGGCGAAAATCAGATTGCAGACTCTCACTCAGAGGAGGGTCAACAGGAAAATGACAGCGTTTTGTTGGAGAATTTTCTCGAAAACATCTCTCTGATGAGTGCCGTAGATGAAAAAGTTGACAAGGAGGATAATAATAAAATAAGCCTGATGACTGTTCACTCGGCAAAAGGTCTGGAGTTCCCTTATATATATGTAATAGGAATGGAAGAAAACCTTTTTCCAAGTCTTAATGCATCCAGTAGTGAGAGTGAGATAGAAGAGGAAAGACGGTTGTTTTATGTCGCGCTCACCCGGGCGAAAAAGCGGGTAACGCTTTCGTATGCTCAGTCACGTTTTCGCTGGGGGGCCAATGTAAATTATCCGCCAAGCCGGTTTCTTAAAGAGATTGACAAACAATATGTAAACTGGCCTGCATCAGATTCGGAAAATGGATCGGCAAGCTTATTTGATAAATGGGGCAGCCCTTCAGATGATTTAAATTACACAAAAAGCTATAACCGCCCTTCAAATTCAAGATACCCCGGTTCTGCAAAACCAAATTCGGGCCCGGGTTCTGCTTTTACAAATAGTACATCTCCACGTTCCGGGTTTGGACCATCAGGTCAAAATTCCGGTTCGGCACCTTCACAAAGCTCTCCCGCATTTTCAAAAATTTCTTTACAATCTGAGCCAAGAACGACCCCGTTTATACCGGACCCTGTGGAGAAATTAAGGGAGAAAATGAGGGTGGAGCATGACCGTTTTGGATATGGAACTATTTTTTCACTCGAAGGTGACTTTCTGAATATGAGAGCAATAGTTGACTTTGATCAAGGGGGAAGAAAAACATTGCTGTTAAAATTTGCAAAATTACGTATTGCTGAATAAAAGTTTGGCACGCAATTTGTTTATTTCTAAACTGAAGTTTTTCATAGTTTAAGTTTAGGTTAAGTAATGGGGTCTTATCTTTAAAAGGTGAGGCCTCATGAAATTTAAGGGGCTGTCTATCAAGTAGGCAGCCCCATTTTATTGAAAATCTCCGGTGGCGAGTTGAGCATTCTTTGTGTTATCCACATACTTCCAACCAATTTCTTCGGGCTTGTGCGTCCTCGCTCGCTATGCTCGTTCCGGCCGAATCGCTCTCCTCAATTGGTTGGAAGAATTAAGAGAGTACAAAGAGATTTTCTACTCGCCGCCATGTGTTCCATCTTGAAATAGGTTGCCCCAATATCGCAGCCCTAATGACACGTTCTCAATGGGGGAAAGATAGGTGCTCCTTCGTCGCCGGTTTACGCCTTCGGTGGAAATTTGCTGTCAGTTACACAAGGATTAACCTCTATTTTCCGTGCTGATACAGATAATGGTTGTAATAAAAAGAGGCTAACCATTACTTTTTGGTCAGCCTTTTTCTAAAATTCTCAGTACTTATTGACTATTTGAATGCCTGCTCGCTTAGTCCCTTTCCGCTTAGCCTGAGGTCATGGAAGTAATCCGGAACAGGTTTCCCCTGCAGATAATCCACATATAGTTTGGCTATGTATTGAGAGAGCATGAATCCGTGGCCGCGCATACCGGTAAATAGCCCGAGTTCGGGATCGACAATGTAGCGGGGCTCAATATAATATCCGCTCCAAACTGCCTGGAATCCAACATCGGATAGCTGAGGTATCCAGTTTGTAAATATTTCCGTGGCTATTTCTATAAACTCTCGGCTATTAACCTTGAGATTTTTGTCTGTCTCCTTTGCGTCAATTGCAGGGGATGCACAACCGATAATCTGCCCTGTCTCTGCAAGCTGTTGTCCGTAAACAGCCGAGAATCCTTTGTATTTCCTGCGGTCGATGAGCATATCCAGGTTAGCTCCGTCTTTGCCAAGCATAGGAAGCCGTTTCGTAATAAATGCCTGATGTTTTACCGGGTATAAACCTGTTTCGATTCCTAGTTTCGAGGCAAATTTGCCTGCATCTGCACCAAGGGCATTTATAAATATCTCAGTACGATATTCGATGAATTCTCTTCCCGGAGTCTGAACAATAACCCTGTACTCGTTTCCAACTTTACATACATCCAGTAATTTTGTGTTTTCGAGTATGGTTCCTCCGTTTTCGCGTCCTATTTCGCGTACAGTGTTTAGTGTAAGACCGGGATTTGCCTGCCAGCAGTCGTTAGTAATGAGTGCATGGCTGTATATGTCCAGATTAGGATTAAAATGTTGTGAAATTTCTTTACGGAAATCTTTCCTGTCTACCATATAGGCATCTGACCATCCTTTTGAAGCTTCAAGCGAACGGAATGTCTCCTCGTCATGTGCAAAGCTCACGTAACGAATCAATTTTAAATCTATATCGTGTCTTTCGTTGAGCTTAGTGAATATTTCCAGATTATGTTTTGCAATGTCTGCAAGAGCAGGAAGAGAGAAGGCCGGACGACCTCCTGCAATGTTCCTCCATGAACTTCCAAGTCCGTTGTTGATAAGGTACGGTTTGTAACCTGCTTCAGAAAGGTATCTGAACAGAGAAGAACCGGCAATTCCGCCCCCGGCAATAATTGCAGGAACTTTTTCAACCCAGCGGCTTCCTTTTGGAATAATAATATCTTCAGTTTTTTTGCCGGCAACCATATCTCCGAGAGTAACCAGATTCGACATTGGTCCGCGCGGTGTAGGTTCTCCGAGAACTTCAATTCCGTATGGCTTCAGAAGCATTCTGGCTCTGGGAACGCACCTGTTGCCTCTGCAAGGTCCCATTCCTATACGGGTAATATGTTTCAGTTCATCGGAAGAGATAACTTTCCTGTCGCCAACGGCGGCAAGCATCTTTTCAACAGTGATATCCTCGCAGTGACAGATGAATGTTTTTGAGTTGTGCTCTCCATCAAGTGGTTTGAAGTCAAGATTCTCAGGATATTTTTCTTTGAGAATAAATCCTCTTACTTCCAGAAGAGCCTCACCTTCAATAGTCAAAGATTTAACTCTTGCTATATTAGTCTTGTTCTCCTTTTTCAAAATTTTCTCAACTATTCCCTCGCCAAGTTTCTCTCCGTTGTTATTTACAAGATATACCTCAGAACCTTCTTCGGCCTTATATTCGATAGGAAGGAAAAGCCAGTTTTTATTGAATTGATATCCGAATATTGCAAGACCCGGGCACTGATATACACATCGCATGCAACCGACGCATTTGTCATAGTCAATTACCGGAACCGTAGAAGTTGATGATTTTGTAATTGCACCGTATTCACAGGCAAACGAACAAGGGTTGCAGGCAAAGCCGTAAAGACAGTCAATCTGTACAAATCCGGTCTTTTGCATTCTCTCTGTTGATGGTCTGAATGGCTTTTCGATTATTCGAACCGGATGTTGCTGAGAATCAATATATTCTTTTGAAACTGTGAGATATTCATCGTAATTTGAGCGTACCCCCATATCCTGCATGATTTCGAATGCACACTGTTTACCTCTGAGCACTGCCGAGGTTCCCTCGCCGATTCTCACGGAGTCGCCAACTCCATGGCATTTTCTTCCATATACTTCAACCCCTTTCCTGAACAGCTGATTGTCCGGGATGAGGCCCGTGCATATATTTATACAATCGATATCGTCAATTATTTTTTCTGTTCCCGGAATTGGTTTAAAATTTTCACATTCGGCTATCACTGCGCCCACAACTCCTGTTTTATCGGCATTTGGAATCGCCTCAAGCAAAATGTGTGATGTCAGGATTGGAATTCCGAGTCTTCTTACCCTGTTTGCCTGGACAGGAAATCCACCCTCTTTAGGCATCGCTTCTATAATAGCTTTTACAGTGGCCCCAGCCTGCATTGCCTGATAAGAGGTAAGGTAACCTATATTTCCTGCACCAACGGTAAGGATTTTCTTTCCCAGAAGAGTGAGTTCATTGTTCATCATTCTCTGAACAACAGCGGCAGTATATACTCCGGGAAGGTCATCGTTTTTGAATGCAGGCATAAAAGGAACTGCTCCAGTTGCAATTACAAGATATTCTGCATCTACGTAAAATACTTCCTGCTTTGCAATATCTTTAACTACAATTCGATTCCCTTCAAGTATGTCCCAAACAACAGAGTCGAGCAGAATCCCTGAATGGTCGTCCCCGGCCAGAGTGTTTGCTATGTCAAACCCCCTCATACCGCCAAATCTCTTCTCCTTTTCAAAAAAGAAAAATTGATGAGTCTGCATTAAAAACTGTCCGCCAATTTTACTGTTATTGTCAATTACCAAATTGTGAATTGCAGAATTATTCAGTTCTTCACGTACCGCCAGACCGGCGGGCCCTGCACCAATAATTGCGACAGTTGTTTTATAAACCTTGGTTTGCAAATCGTCTGCCTTTGAAGGTGCAATTTCCTCTTCCGGAAGAAA
>JAAXVX010000138.1 GCA_013335275.1 Bacteroidales bacterium | reverse complement strand
ACGAGTCACTCCGGCGAAGAAAACAGTATCGAAAAACTGTTAAAAGAATCTCTTGAGACTAAGAAAACAATCCGTATACCTGATTTTACAAGGATTGACTACAAAGAACGGGAATCCAAATTTATTTCCGGCGACATCTCTCCGGTTCTGGAAAACGGCAATGTAATCCATCTGGTAATGGTAATAAGAGACGTTACCGATTTTTTCAAAAAACAGAGATACCTCACTCTTGCCCTGGAATCGGCAAAATCCTTTATCTGGTTTTTCAATTCGGTTACCAAACAATTTGTGATAAGCGAGAACTACGAAAATGTTTTTGGTTCTCTTGGGGAGAGTTTTTCCAGTCATTCAAAGTTTCTTGAGATTGTTCATCCCGACGACAGGAAGAAGTTGGTTGTCGCATTTGAGAACATGAGAAATCAGAAGACGAAAAGCGTTACTGTTGAGTACCGTCTGTCTGTAAACAGAGATGATAAATGGCAGTGGTGGGAACGAAGGGGAATTATTTACAGCGATGTTAACAAGCCGGACGATTTTAGGTTTCTTTATGGAATGGACATCAATATCGATTCACTTAAAAGGAGGGAGACAGACCTGCTTGATGCAAAACTCAAAGCAGAGGAGTCCGACCGCCTTAAAAGTGCCTTCCTTTCAAATATGAGTCACGAAATCCGCACTCCTCTGAACGGAATTGTAGGTTTCGCCTCTCTGCTTACCGATCCGGATTATTCAGAGTCTGAAAAAACGGAGTTTGCAAACATCATAAATACAAACTCAAAAATATTGATGGCTCTCATAAGCGACATACTGGATCTTTCACGAATTGAATCAAACAGCATGAGTTTTGAGTTTTCTAAATTTGACCTCAGCCAGCAAATAAACGAAACAATTGACAGTTATAAGCTTTCTCTGCCGGAAGGAATTGAACTTACATCCAATGTTCCCGAAGAACCTATTTTAATATTTGCCGATTCCATCAGAAACCGACAAATTTTAAACAACCTAATCAATAATGCTATAAAATTTACCCCTAAGGGCAAAATTACCGTAGGTTACAAAGAGACGGAAAGAGGAGTTGAAATTTTTGTGAAAGATACAGGCAAGGGGATTAAAGAAGACCAGCAAAGTAAAATTTTTGAACGATTCTATAAAGCAGACGAGTTTACAACAGGAACAGGACTTGGACTTTCAATATGTAAAGCAATAGTACAAAAATTCGCCGGGGAAATATGGGTTGAGTCAAAAAACGAAAAGGGAGCGACATTTCACTATACAATTCCTAAAGACAGCTGTTATAACGAAAATGAAGAAGACCCGGCCGAAACACTATCATCACCTGAAACCGGTGAGGTCAAAAAGACAATCCTTGTTGCAGAAGATTTAGACAGCAATTATTTGCTGATTGAAATCATTCTGTCGAAAAGATATAACGTTATCCGGGCTAAAGACGGCAAAGAAGCTATCTCGCTATTTTCAGAACAAAATCCGGATCTTATTCTGATGGATATTAAAATGCCGGTAATGGACGGACTCGAAGCAACAAAAGAAATCAGGAATATTTCTGACAAAATTCCAATAATAGCATTAACGGCCAATGCCTTTGAGTCCGATCAGACTGAAGCAAAAACAGCAGGATGTAATGAAGTTCTTACAAAACCGGTTAAGTCGTCTCTTTTATATCTTGTAATAGAGAAATATTTAAAACAACAATATTAGAATATGAAGGATCTTAAATATTTGCAGCTCCTTTCCAAAAATTTCCCTACTATTTCTGCCGCAAGTACAGAGATAATAAATCTTGAGGCCATTTTAAAT
This sequence comes from Bacteroidales bacterium, assembly GCA_013335275.1. GTDB lineage: Bacteria > Bacteroidota > Bacteroidia > Bacteroidales > UBA932 > Bact-08. The sequence continues at coordinate 2,898 of JAAXVX010000138.1, read as the reverse complement.
CTGCCAAAGGGAACGGAACATTTTTTAACCGACATTCATGGCGAACACGAAGCTTTTCTTCATGTTATTAAAAATGCTTCGGGAGTAATACGTAAGAAAGTAGAAGACATTTTTGGCCACAGGCTCAGAGAGAGCGAAAAAAGGGATTTGTGTACTCTCATCTATTATCCCGAGGAGAAATTAAAACTTATTCAGGCACGTGAAAAGGACATTGACGACTGGTATAAGATGATTCTTATGCAGCTTCTTAGTGTACTTGGCAATGTCTCTTCCAAATATACCCGTTCAAAAGTCCGGAAAGCACTTCCTAACGAATATTCGTATATTATTCAGGAGATGCTTCACGAGTACAAGACGGACCCGAATAAGCACTTCTATATTCAGTCTATCCTCTCAACAATTGTATCAACAGGAAGGGCAGAACATTTTGTGATTGCAATGAGTCGTCTCATTCAGCGCCTTACAATTGACTCTCTTCACATTGTAGGTGATATTTATGACAGAGGCCCGGGAGCCCATGTAATTATGGAACTTTTGTGCGACTATCACAATTTCGACATACAATGGGGCAATCACGATCTGGTATGGATGGGTGCTGCAGCAGGAAGCGAATCCTGCATGGCAAACGTTCTGAGAATGAGCCTCAGGTATGGTAACCTCTCCACTCTTGAAGACGGCTACGGAATAAACCTGCTTCCTCTTGCTACATTTGCACTTGAAACCTACAGCGAGGACCCGTGTTTGCTTTTCCGTCCAAAAGCCCGGGAAGATGAACCTGTAAAGCAGAAGCACATCAAACTCATCTCTCAGATGCATAAGGCAATTTCAATTATCCAGTTCAAACTGGAAGGTCAGCTTCTGGAGAGGAACAAGGAGTTTGAAATGGACGACAGAAGGCTTCTTCATCTTATAAATTATGAAAAAGGGACAATCTCTCTTGGTGGAAAAGAGTATCTGCTGCGAGACAGTCACTTCCCCACAATTGACCCGAAAGACCCATATAAACTAACCGAGGACGAAAGGGAACTGGTTGATATAATGATGCACTATTTCACTCACAGTGAAAAACTCAGGAAGCACATGCGGTGCATTTATGCAAACGGTTCACTTTATCTGGTAAGGAACTCGAATCTTTTGTATCACGGGTCAGTTCCTTTAAATGCCGACGGGTCATTTAAGAAAATGAAGATCCGCGATGTTGAGTACTCAGGAAAAAGGCTGTTCGATAAAATAGACCAGCTCGTGCGTCAGGCATACTTCGAAGAGAAGAAGAAAAAGGAGAAACAGTATGCAATGGATTTTGTATGGTATCTCTGGTGCGGGCCATCTTCCCCTCCATTTGACAAGGACAGGATGACAACTTTCGAGCGCTATTTCATTTCCGAGAAAGAGACTCATAAGGAAAACAAAGGGCATTACTATTCCCTTAAAAACAATCGTGCCATTTGTGAGATGATACTTAAGGAGTTTGGAATAGAGGACAAGGTTTCTCATATAATAAACGGACATATACCGGTCAAAACCGGCAAGGGAGAATCTCCTATCAAGGCAGAAGGAAAGCTGCTTGTTATTGACGGGGGATATTCCAAAGCCTATCAGCAGGAGACGGGAATTGCCGGGTATACCCTCATTTACAATTCCCACGGACTTTTGCTTATTCAGCACCAGCCATTTGAATCTACTCAAAAAGCAATAAGTGAAGGAATTGATATTCTTTCCGAAACTACAGTTCTTGAATTCAGCAACAAAAGGAGACTTGTACGGGACACCGATATAGGGGTTGAGCTGATGAGGCAAATCGAAGATATAACCAAACTTCTACAGGCATACAGAAGCGGTTATCTCAAGGAAGACGACAATTAGCCGGTCCGGCTTACTTTTTAGATCAGATAAAAATCTCGGCCATCATACAGCGGGCAGAGCCGCCGCCGTTTATCTCAATCACAGATATTTCGGGGGCAACAATTTTGCAATAACCCATCAGCTTTGAAAGCTGGTCGGGAGTGAGACATTTTTTTGCTGTTGCAGACATTACAAGAATGGGGTCCCCATTTTTGCTTTTTACCTGAAGCATATTTCCTGCAAAATTTTCCATCTGTTCCATTGATATTTCAATAAGCTCCTTGTCGCAATTCTCCACCAGTTCAATGAAACTCTGCCTCTCGTCAATATCTTTGATTGAATCCAGACATGCAACAACAAATTCTCCGGCGACGCACATCATAACATTTGTGTGGTAAATGAGCGAGTCGTTGTTGTCATATGCACTAAAAATGAAATATTCGTAGTCAAGTTCTTCGCATAATTTCTGCAGGATTGTTTCATCGCTTCTGGGAGACCTGCATACATAGGCAAGTCTATTTTCCCTGTCAAGAATCATGCTGCCGGTACCTTCAAGAAAAAGCCCTTTTGCTTCCCAGTCTGTAAGGTCAATGATTTTCTTTACCCTGTTTGTGCCCATTATGAGATTCAGCACCCCTTCCTTTCTCTCAAGTCTCCTGTTTGGGGCACACATGGGATAAAGAACAAGTTCTCCTGTTTCGTGTGTGGAAAACCAGTTATTGGGAAATATTGAGTCCGGAGTATGAGGTTCTTCTGTATCCTGTGCCACAATAACCTCTACGCCGTTTGAGCGGAGAAGTGATACGAAATTGTCGAACTCATCCAGTGCCTTTTCCTGAGCACTTTTTTCAAAGCCCCTTCTCTGAAAGGAATTGTTTGCAGCTGTTTGCTCGTTAAACCCAAACCGGACAGGCCGGACCATTAATATAGTTGATGAAGTTTGCATAGCTTAAGTCTTATCTGCTTTTATTCCAAAGCTTTAATGGCAAGTTTGATAATCTCGATTGCCTCTCTGAGCTCCGGTTCGGTTATCACCAAAGGAGGAGCAAAGCGGAT
>JAAXVX010000137.1 GCA_013335275.1 Bacteroidales bacterium | reverse complement strand
TATATAAAGAAGTATAAAGACATGAAGTATCAATCCTATTATGCCTGTTTCAACCCAAATCATAACATACCACGAGTCGTTTGGAATTTGCGCCAGATATGGATCGGGCCGGTAGGTTTTTGCACTTCCCCTGCTCATTCCTATTCCTGCTCCGATAGGTTTGTCGGCTAAATATACTTTTAATTTCTTCTGATTTTCTATCCTGATCTGAAAGGATGCGTCTTCTATATTAAATGCAGACCGCAGTCTTCTTATATATGAAATCCCGTTTCCGTAACTGGTGAAATTTAATAACAGATATGCTGTTATTACCATAACTGAGGAAAAAATCATTAATCTTGTTCTTCGGGATAGAAATGCGAATAGTGTAAACCCAACAAAAGGGACGGCAATTGACCCTCTTGTTCCTGAAATCAACATTGCATACATACAGGCAAGGAATGTCAGGAAAAAGAATATTTTGAGCCGTAGACCCTTGATGTAAACAGTTGTAATCGCAAAGACTATTCCCGAAAATGCTATTCCTGTTCCAAAGTTTGCCGCATCGGTATAGAAAGAGAAGTACCTGACTCCGGAATATATAATATGGGTTGCCATCCCGCCTTCGAGATATAGCCACCTCGATTCCCATGCGTCAAAACCAAAATATTTTTGTATTAAAGCTTTTAATACTGCGGTTAAAGACAAGATTGCCCAGGTAATCAGAAGTATTTTAAAGTCTCTGTATCTTTTCATAATTATTGAAGTAATTACAACAATTACTAAAAAGTATACACCTATTCCCCTAACCGAGGTTACCCATCCAATAGGTGAAGAACCCGGATTCAGAAGTTCCAGAACACAATACAGAAACCAAATGAAAGCCAGAACAACCAGAGAGTTATTTGCTCTTTCCCAGTGATATTTCGTATCGCTTTTAAAGACCTGAAAAATCAGTGATATAATAGTGACTACAAGAAGTACGTCCATTAATATACCGGGAGATATCGCCTTAATGTATCTGGACAAGCCTGATACGTAATAATTTAAAATAAATATGGCAAAGAAACCCCAGTATGGATTATTGATTATGAGTATAAGATAAAGAATCACTAACGGAGCAAAGGAAACTGCAAGCCCAAAAACGAAGCCGAACCTTAGTGTAATGAATGTAATTGCGTATACCGATAGTATAAGAAACGCATATACCAGAGGCTTGTTTACATTATCGACAATAAATTTTCCAATATCCACAGAACTCCTTTACTTTGATGTTAAGCCAAATTGAATCATTTTATAAACGAATGTCCTCAATTTTGAATAAGGAGGCATTAGTCCAAGGAAACTTTCAGTAACATCTCTGGATGCTTGGTTAAGGTAAAGCAAAACCGGAGTATTATGAGCCTGAATTTTTAGCCTGTCAAACGCAATTTTGTCTATATCCCGCCATACTTTATCTGCTCTCACAACAACCAGATTCAGGGATGCTTCTTTAAGAAGTCCGGCAGGTATTGCCGATTTTAATATCGAACGGTGCTCAACCAGGATTATATCTTCATTATCGTAATCAAAAAAGTCATATAGATTATTTGAAAGAAGGAAATCCCTGGAATCTCCGAAATTATCATCATGCCACGACATTACTCGTACTATAAGCCCCCTTTCACTCCAATAATTGCTCAGATGTTCTATTAACTTAGATTTACCGGTTCCATCGTCGGTGCTTATAAAGTTAATAATATCAGGTTTTTCTTTAGGATTCAAATACGGAATTATTGAATTGGCCATATAATTGGTAGCAATCCTTTCGTATTCCTTCCTGTATGACCTGTATCTGAATCTGTTTTTCCTTGGGAATGCTCCAAGAACTTTGGCCGGTATCAATCTTTCTGCTCTTTGCTTATCCCTTACGGTCTTGTCAAATATTTCAAGCAGAATAAGGAATGAAAGGATAAATACGAAAGTTCCAATAAGTGTTGCCAATACAATCATTTTTCTCGCTGTAGGCATAGGAGCAACAGGGAAAAGAGGCTGATTTATAGGCTTAAGATTAGCAGAGTTCATTTGCAGAGTCTTCTGTCTTAACAATGCCGTATTTAAACTTTGTAAGACGCTCAGATATGATTGTTCTGTAAAACTGATATTACGTTCAATTCTTTTAAGTGTAGATCCGATAGGAGAGTAATAAACATATTGCTGGTCAAGGCTCTTTCTGATTTCCTCCATTACCTTGAGCTCTGCCGTCGATTTTTCACGTTCGATAAGTTCGGCAATCCACTCATCAACAAAAGAACTTGAAGCGACACCCTCTTTAGTGTATTTTTGATCATAAATGGCAGACGAATATGCTTTTATATCATTTTCCGCCAACCTGAGTTTATCTTTATATGCTTTTAACGTATTGTTGTAAGTTGCCGAAGAGTCTTTCTGGAATGCTTCGAGTCTAACAATCTGTGTACTCATTTGAGATATTTCATCCAGCTTTTTAAGAAAAATGCCATTTTTTTCTATTGACTTAGCCTGTTCCGAAATCCTTTTTTCCAACTCGGCAACCATCGTAGTTGAACTTGTATACTTGAGTAATATCTGATAATACATTATCTCATAGTCCTTCGAAAGAGCTGTTACCTGCTTGGTCTGTTCACTGTAGTTAATGACTTTTTTATCGATAGAGTACTGAGTAAGAGAGTCTTCTGAATATCTTAGTTTTGAAGTGAGCCTTGCCAGTTCATTTCTAAAATATTCTACTACATCATTTGTTTCTCCAAATCTTAAAAGTCTGTATTGCTTCGGAAATTCATCATTTAGAATTACAAGAGTATTATATGCAACACCGGGGTCATTTGAAGCATACTTAATCTCCAGCATGTCGCTGTTATAGAGACGGCTCACTTCTATGTTGCTAAGTGCAGTATAGCTGTAATGAGGGTGATTCCAGTTGAAAAGACCATACACAAAATTTGTAGGAGTTGCTTTCTCATATTCATTAAGGTTCTGGATGGTTTTTTCTTCAGATGATTTGTCAATAAGTGCCCTGACTTCCTTAGGCGTGATTCTTACCAGACTTCTGAAATTATTTGCCTGAATATAATTATTGTCCTTTAATGAGTCCCCGTATATCATATGTTGTACATAAAGTCTTAATGATACGTTCCTTAATGTACTTTTAGACTTTATTATGCTTATGAGATTGTCCATCCCGTTATTCACCGTACTCCAGTCTACCCTTCCGCTCTCCAATCCCGACTCTATTGTAAAACCGGATGCAATTCCTGTATAAATAGTGGTGTTTACCTCATATACCCGAGTCAAATTTTTTGTCTGGAATATTGCAAAAATTGTAGCAAGTATGGGCAGTATAACCAACCAGTACTTATTTCTGTATAACAATTTGACTATTTGAGACAGGATATCCATTTATTTGTTCAGAATTTTAATTTTAGATACTATTTCTAATCCTTTCAGTGATTTATTAAGTTCCGACAATACTTTTTCCATTTGAATATAAGACTGAACCTGAGTCCCTTTAGCAGAGTTTAATTCCTGAGCATTTAATTTTCCCATTATATAGTCCCTTTGAGCCGTTTCCAGCTGAGCATCTGCCATGGAGCACTGTTCAATTACATATTTAAGGGTGTTTAGCATCTCTTGTGCTCTATAATATAACTCCGTAATTTTTTGCCTTTGGTCGTCATACCACATTTCTCTCTCTTTGAGCGTCTCCTGAATCTTTAATTGCTGCATCCTGATTCTGTTTCCGCGGTCAAATATTCTATCCAGAGGTATCGCTATCGAAGCACCTGCATTATACCATATCTGGCTTGCCCCGGAATTCTGATATATCAGTGGATAGTCGGTTCCCAAGTTCGTGTATGAGTTAACACCCATTATACCATATTGATAAGACCCGAAAAGGCTAAAATATTCAAGCCATTTCTTTTTTTCTGTTTTAAGAGCGAGCTCCTGTCCCTCCATACGTAAATTATAAAACTGGACCATTGAGCTATTCATGGCTCCTTTAAACAGCGTGTCTAAAGGGGGTAATCTTAACTCAACCATTTCCCTGGCCGATACCTGAGCAGAAAGGTTTCCTCCAAAAGCGCAAAATAATATCAGCAATATGAAATATCGTTTCATAATTTATCTAATTATACATTCTCTTTCTGAATGAATGCCGTAAAAGTCCTGAAAACTATTTTTACATCCATCCAAAAAGTATAATTTTTAGCATAGTATATATCAAGCTGTTTCCGTTCTTCGGGCGATAATTTACCTGAATCTCCCCTCTTCTCAACTTGCCACAATCCTGTTAATCCGGCAGGTCCCAAAAACCTGTCGATATATTGGTCCGAGGTAAGTTGTTCTGCTTCATAAAGCGGCAGAGGCCTGTTGCCGACAATAGACATATCCCCCATTAGAATATTAATCAACTGGGGAACTTCATCTATACTGTATTTTCTTATAAACTTCCCCATTTTTGTAATACGGGGGTCATTCTCATATTTAATAAAATTATTCCTTTGCCTGTTACCTTTTTCCCTAAGAAATTCTTTCTCCGATATTACTTCGTCATCGGAAACAAAGGAGTTGTCCGACACAAAAGGGTTGTCAGAGAGTGTGGCCTCTACGACAGGAATGTGAGTAATCTCATCGGAATAGTCATAAAATAAGGGGTCCAGTTCTTTGTACTGATTGAGGCTTAAAAATTCTTTGAGTCGCTTATCTGCATCCTTATACATTGAGCGGAATTTATAAAAATCAAAA
>JAAXVX010000420.1 GCA_013335275.1 Bacteroidales bacterium | reverse complement strand
ATTAAAGATTTTTTCAAGTGGAATACTTTATATACAAAGTTAAAATTGTTTTGTAGTTTTACATCAGCTTAAAATTCACACTCTATGACCCTCACTGTTAACGCTGCCATCTCTCTTAAAGAGATTGATCTTTCCGATGCTAATGACATATTCAGGACTATTGACTCACAGCGGGAATATTTGAGGAAATGGCTGCCATTTATTGACAATACAAAGGAAGTTACAGATACCAGACGGTTTATTAAAGCAATGATGGATACTCCCGAGAAGACAAAGGAATTCACTTTTGTTATTCATTTTGAAGGAGAATTCGCAGGTTTGATTGGAACCAAGGACACGGACAAGGCAAATAAAAGAACAGAAATCGGTTACTGGCTTTCAGAAAAATTTCAAAAAAAGGGAATAATAACCCAATCTGCCCGCAGGCTTATGCAATTTTTGTTTGACGAATTGGAAATGAACAGGATTCAGATTAAGTGTGCAACTGAGAATTTTTCAAGTAAGAAAATACCGCAGAGGCTTGGATTCTGCCATGAAGGTATTGAGCGCGATGGCGAATTACTCATAAACGATAAATTCACGGACCTGGATTTATTCAGTATGCTTAAAAGAGACTTCAACAACTATAAATAGTATTTAAAATAAACTGAAAGAGTGCAAAATTATGAAGATTGAATTTTTACAGATGTCCATTGAGCATGCCGGAAAAAACATGGAGATCTATAACTATTACATTGAAAGCAGTTTAGCTGCCTATCCGGACAAAGTGATGCCGGTTGAATACTTTGGCAAATTTCTTGAGCTGACAAAAGGATATCCTGCCTATACAATTTATGATGCTGAAAAGATCATTGGCTTTTGCTTTCTCCGACCATACAACCCTCACTCTACCTTTAAAGAATGTGCCGAGATAACCTATTTTATCAATAAGGATTATACCGGAATGGGAGTTGGGAAAACTGCCCTAAACAAGCTTGAATCGGAAGCGGCAAACATGGGAATTAAAACAATACTGGCAAGTATTTCGTCCGAAAATCCCCAGAGTCTTTCCTTTCACCAAAACAACGGATTTAAACAATGTGGAAGGTTTGAAAGAATCATTACAAAATGGGGAAAGCCATTTGACATTATCTGGATGCAAAAAAACATATAAACAAACTTAAACAATGAAAAAACCTAAAAAACCGGCAAGCGCATTACGATACACATTGGGTATCCTGCTTGCATTTGGCGCATTGAATGCTTTTGGGGGAGGTTATTACGGAATGAGCGGAGCTGATGGAGTTCCTCTTGAATGGCTTGAAGGGAGCCCGTTCAAATCCTTTTTTATTCCAAGCTTAATTCTGTTTGTTATTGTTGGCGGATCTTTTCTCACGGCCTCAATCGTCTGCTTCATGGGCCATCATCTTGCGCGTAATATTGTATTTGCTGCTATGGCCGTTGTATTTATTTGGCTTACTGTTCAGATGATTATTATAGGATATGTATCATGGATGCAGCCTGCAACTGCGGGTTGGGGAATATTGTGCCTGATGCTTGCGTGGTTTTTGCCTAAGCA
>JAAXVX010000136.1 GCA_013335275.1 Bacteroidales bacterium | reverse complement strand
TCACGCAAGCAAAAGCGGCGTTGCACACTTTGCAGTTGACAACGAAGAGGATGGTATCAGAGTTATCAGAGACCTTCTAAGCTACCTGCCTCAGAACAATCTTGAAGAAGCACCTGCTTTGCATACAAACGACCCTATCGACAGACTTGACGATTCACTGAATGAAATAATACCTGACAGCCCTAACAAGCCATACGACATGTATGAGGTTATCGGATCTATTGTTGATGACGGAAGATTCCTTGAAGTTCATAAAGATTATGCTCCAAATATTATTGTTGGTTTTGCCCACTTTAACGGAACATCAGTAGGTATCGTAGCCAATCAGCCAAAAGTACTTGCTGGAGTTCTTGACATCAATTCGTCAAGAAAGGCTGCACGCTTTGTACGTTTCTGCGATGCATTCAATATCCCGCTGGTAACACTTGTAGACGTTCCCGGATTTCTTCCCGGTACTCAGCAGGAATATGGCGGAATCATTCTTCACGGGGCTAAACTTCTGTATGCATACGGTGAAGCAACTGTTCCTAAAGTTACTGTTACACTTCGTAAATCCTATGGCGGCGCATACTGCGTAATGAGCAGCAAGCACCTTCGCGGAGATATCAACTATGCATGGCCTACAGCAGAAATAGCTGTTATGGGACCTTCAGGAGCAATTGAAGTACTTTACGGTAAAGAGGTTGCAGCATCCGAAAATCCTGTGGCATTGGCTGCCCAAAAAGAAAAAGAGTACAGAGATGCTTTTGCAAATCCGTATAATGCAGCTCGCTACGGTTATATTGATGATGTTATTGAACCAAGAAATACTCGTTTCAGGATTATCAGGGCTCTGCAGCAACTGGCAACTAAAAAAGTTACAAATCCTGCCAAAAAGCATGATAACCTGCCTCTATAATTATTAAACAACAACAATATGAAAAAATTATTTAAAATATTTTTGTTGCTGGGGTTTTTGGTGGCAGGACCGGGCCTTAATGCCCAAAGTCAGAACGATATGCGTCTTAATGAGTTTCTCGTTATTAATACAGACGATTTTGAAGATGACTTCGGACACAAGGGAGGATGGATTGAACTTTTCAATTCATCATACGGAACTGTAAACATCGGAGGCTGCTATTTAACAAACGACCCGGCAAATCTTACCAAATATGTAATTCCCAAGGCGGACGTTCTAACCAAAATTAGCCCGAGACAACATATTCTGTTCTGGGCAGACAACCAGCCGTTCAGAGGAACATTCCATATAAATTTTTCTTTAGAGGATTCTAAGGAGATTATCTTTGTTGCGTCGGATGGTAAGACAATCATTGACAGAGTCGCTATTCCTGTTGAGAAGCTGGACACTAATGTTTCCTATGGAAGGCTTTTGGACGGAGAAGGCGATCTTATAGGTCATGAAGGATGGCAGATAATGGAAAGGACATCTCCCAGCACCAACAATGCCGGTGTTGATGAAGTTCCCCCTGCTGTTATTATCAAACAGATTGACCCTTTTGGAGTCATTATGGCCATAACTGCAATGTCTGTCGTTTTTCTTGCTTTGATACTATTATATGTTGTATTCAAGCAAATAGGAAAATACAACATTAAGAAGAGCAGGGAGAGATCGGAAGTTGCCACTGCATTAACCGGGAAACCTAAGGTTGCCAATGTTTCTGCAGAAATTTATGCCGCAATTGCCACCGCTCTTCATGCATATAATCAGGACAGTGAAGCGCACGATATTGAAAACACGATTTTAACTATCAATAAAGTAACAAGAAATTACTCACCCTGGAGTTCAAAAATTTACACACTTCGTGAAACTCCTCAAAAATAACAGCTCAATAAGTTATGAAAGAATATAAATTGAAGATTAATGGTAATGATTACAATGTAACTATTACCGATATTGAGGATACCATTGCAGAAGTGGAGGTAAATGGAATTCCTTTCAAAGTTGAAATTGACAGACCGCTTAAAAAGCAGGCAACTGTTGTACAGAGACCAGCAGTACCTACAGGTCAGAATTCTGCACCCAAGCCTACTGCATCTGTTAAGCCTCCTGTTGCTTCCGGATCGGAAAGCGCAATTACCTCACCTCTTCCCGGAGTTATTCTGGAAGTAGTGGTAAAAGAAGGCGATGCAGTTAAGAAGGGACAAAAGCTAATGGTTCTTGAAGCAATGAAAATGGAAAATGTAATTGAAGCAAGTGCTGATGGCAAAATCATTAGTATTAAGGCAAACAAAGGTGACTCGGTGTTAGAAGGAGCAACCCTTATAATTATTGGATAATATGGATAAAGGTATATTTTCACTATTAGCGGAGAATTTACAGCATTTTGTGCAATACACCGGATTTGCTAATGTTACCTTCGGTCACATTATAATGATCTGCATTGGACTGGCGTTTATTTATCTCGCTATTAAAAAAGAGTGGGAACCGATGTTGTTGGTTCCTATCGGATTTGGTATTATCGTAGGTAATATTCCATTTTTTCCGGGTCTTCAGATTGGTGTTTACGAACAGGGCTCTGTTTTGAATATCCTTTATCAGGGAGTTATTCAGGGTTGGTACCCTCCTTTGATTTTCCTTGGAATCGGCGCAATGACGGACTTCTCGGCACTCATCTCAAACCCTAAACTGCTTCTGATTGGAGCAGCTGCCCAGCTTGGCATTTTTGGTGCCTATGCTATTGCCCTGTTAATGGGATTTTCTCCTTCCGATGCTGCTGCAATTGGTATAATCGGCGGAGCAGACGGTCCAACTGCAATCTTTTTGTCGTCCAGACTGGCTCCAAGCCTTGTAGGCGCAATTGCGGTATCGGCATATTCATATATGGCACTGGTACCTGTTATTCAGCCTCCGGTAATGAAGCTGTTTACAACCAGCAAAGAAAGACTCATCCGTATGAAGGCCCCGAGAGCGGTCTCTCAGTTGGAAAAGATTCTCTTTCCTATAATAGGTTTCCTTTTGACATGTTTTATAGTACCATCGGGCCTTCCTCTTTTGGGAATGTTATTCTTTGGAAACTTGCTTAAAGAGAGTGGCGTTACCCGCAGGTTAGCTGAGACAGCAAGGGGACCGCTGATTGATGTTATTACAATATTAATCGGATTAACTGTTGGTGCATCTACTCAGGCAGACAAATTTTTACAGTTGACTTCGGTATATATCTTTATATTAGGAGCGGCTTCGTTTGTTATAGCTACAGCGGGAGGAGTTCTTTTTGTGAAATTCTTCAACCTGTTCCTTAAAGAGGGTAATAAAATCAATCCTTTAATAGGGAATGCAGGGGTTTCTGCGGTACCGGACTCGGCGAGGGTATCTAACCTTGTCGGACTCGAATATGACAAAACAAACTACCTTCTTATGCACGCAATGGGACCAAATGTTGCGGGTGTAATAGGAAGTGCTGTTGCAGCGGGTATTCTATTAGGATTTTTATCATAAATTCCCTGTGATTTTATATTAAAAAGCATCTCGAAAGAGGTGCTTTTTTTGTTTTTTTAATTTATCTTTGCCTCTATTGATTCTTAAAAGAAAAGATATGCAAAACAAGTTGCAGGAACTTACTGATAAACTATATGTTGAAGGTTTATCCAAAGGAAAACAAGAGGCAGAAGAGATGGTTGCAAAAGCCGGAAAAGAGGCTGCCGAAATAATCTCTAAAGCAAAGGATGAGTATTCAAAAATAATCTCCAAAGCAAATAAAGATGCCGAGGACATCCGGCTTAAAATGGAGATGGAGGTTAAGATGGCTTCCAGACAAAGTTTGACAGCATTAAAAAATCAAATCGAGAACTCTATTGTTGCCAATGGCTTTAACAAGCCGGTTTCTGAAATAACTGACAAGGCGTCTTTTCTTAAAAGCCTGATTGAAGCTGCCATTGCTTCTTTTAACCCAAAAGGCGGAGATTCTGTTTCTCTGTCTCTTCTTCTTCCCGAAAATAAAAGAAATGAACTCGATTCATTTTTGAAGAGTGAAGTAATCAGCCAGCTCAAAGGGGGAATTAATATCGTTTTCGACAATAAAATCACAACAGGGTTTAAAATCGGCCCAAAAGAAGAGGGATATCATATCAGCTTCACAGATAAAGATTTGCAACAATTATTCAGCGAGTATCTTAAACCAAAGACTCGTGAATTTTTATTTGCCGAATAATAATGAGAAATTATCCATATCTCATTGCAAGCCTTCCGGAGATAGTCCTTGATTTCGAAAGGAGCAATTACGATGTAAACGCTATTCTTGACCAGATATATATCAATATACCGCCTAAAGACAAGCGCTTTATCGACTGGCTCATTTTTGGCCTGAAGGGAGAAAATCTCACCAACCACTTTTACCGGGAGGTTATGCATACAAAAAACCGCTTTCTTAATGAGTATTTCAAATACGACCTCGATTTAAGAAACATTCAGGCTGCATTTCTGTCGCGTAGAAGTTCAATGGATGCCGGGCAATTCCTGATTGGGGACTCCCCTCTTACAGACGCTTTAAAAACAAGCAAAGCTGCAGATTTTGGAGCAAGTGAGTTTTTCGGGGACCTTACAAAACTTATGGCTGTCCTTTCCGGATCAAATATCCTTGAAAGAGAACAGAATATTGATATGCTCCGATGGAAAAAAACGAATGAAATAAATACATTCAGCTATTTTGACATCGATTATCTGCTTGGTTTTATTCTGAAACTTCTTATCATAAACAGATGGGATACACTGGATAAAAAACAGGGAGCGCTGCTCTTCAAAGAACTTGTTGAAGATGTCAGAGGGTCATACAAGAAAGAAGAGAGCGAAAAAGAGACAAATAATTAAT
>JAAXVX010000135.1 GCA_013335275.1 Bacteroidales bacterium | reverse complement strand
GAAGATAACCATAACGGACCGGTCTGCGAGATATAGTCAGTTTAAAAATTTACCAGCCAAACGGGTGTGGCGATTGTCCGAGGCGGGCGAGGGGATGGTAATCTCCTTTGAGCCCAACTGGAGTTGTGTGCCTTATGTCATGCACAATCTGTACTGCATTTCTGGCTTCGGCCAGACCAAAACCATTGCCGGCAATGATTCTTTTGTAAGACTCAGTATGCAACTCTGTAAAGCCGTCTGAGAACTCTATATCATTTCCCTCCATCATCAGCGACCGGAATGTTCTTTTCCCGGCAGCTTTTGCAGTCGCAGGCAAAGTATCTGCATTTATTGAGAGGAAATAACGCACACGCGCCTTTTCGAACTCCAGAAATCCGGAAACCCTGTCGTGGCCCGCTACATGAACGATATTGGATTTAACGTCGCCAAAAACCCATGAAAGCATGTCGTAAAAGTGAACCCCGATATTTGTTGCAACTCCGCCGCTTTTATGCGGGTCTCCCTTCCAGCTTGTATAATACCAGTTTCCGCGGGAAGTTATATATGTGAGATCAACGTCATGGATTTTATCTGCAGGACCTGATGCAACTTTATTTTTAAGAGCAATAATAGCTTCATGGAGCCTTAACTGAAGAATTGTATTTACCCTTTGTCCGCTCTCTTTTTCTACTTCAAGAAGGGCATCAATGTTCCATGGATTCAGGACCAGAGGCTTTTCGCAAATAACATTGGCACCAAGACGCAGTCCGTATCGTATGTGGGCGTCGTGAAGATAATTGGGAGTACAGATAGAAATATAATCGACACCTTTTGCATTCCTTTTAAGTTTTGACAGATGTCTGTCAAATAGCTCAAACTCTGTAAAAAAATCACATTCGGGGAAGAAGGAATCCATAATTCCAACGCTGTCAAAAATATCATAAGATGCAGCAAGATTGTTGCCCGTATCCTTAATCGCTTTCAGATGTCGTGGGGCTATATAACCGGCAGCTCCCATGAGTGCAAAATTTTTCATATCATATTAGATAAAATCCGGCCAAAGGTACAAAAAATCACCGCCGCTCAATTACAACAAGATAAACATCATTGCCGGGCAAACGATAACTTTTTTCAGGTTCATAAAATGTTGTTTCGAAATCTTCGGACGCAAACCGTGATATCATTGTATCCTTTTCAATTACAAGTGACACGGTACGGAAACCCGATGAAGGAAGAGCCTTTTCGTATCCTTTGAAAAGTGTTCTGTCGGTTGTCCTAAACCGGCCTTTAATAGATTTTTTATCAAAAATATAGATGCTAAGAGTGTCATTTTCACCTGTGGCATTCCGGAGTGTAAAACTTTCGATGCCGTATTTGTCCGGACTCTCCCATACAGAATTAATATGATTCCAGCCTTTACGCTCAAAGAAACCCTTGATTTCCTCGACACTTTTGTTGTCGCAGGCAACTGCAAATTCCATAAATGAAACCGGTTCGCCGCTTCCTTTCAGGATATCCTGTCCAATAGCAGGTTTTGCTTCCCATATACATGAGAGAAGCAATATTGCTGCAATCCATAAAACGTTTAGTTTCATAACTGAGTTTCTAAAATGTCTTCCGGAGCTACCGGGGTATAAGGTCCCTCCTTAACTTCAAAAATTACAGTCCCTTTATCAAGAACCTCTATATTGTGAAATGTTCCTGCAGAGATGTTGAACCCGTAATTGCCGTCACACGGGTCGAGTATGCAACTCTCAAGAATTGTTTTGTCTTCTTTATATAAAATGAGTCTAATTGCGCCCCTTAAAACAATATATGTTTCATCTGTGTGCCGGTGCCTGTGAACCGGAAAAATCGTGCCGGGCTCCAGTGCATTTAGCAACCTCTGGACAGGAGAATCAAGCCTTTCATGCAAATTGAAGTTCATCCTGAGCCTTGGTGATTCCTTTGCCTTTTGTCCAACTTTGTCTAAGAGAGCATTGTCAATCTTTACCATAAAACTATCCTTTGTACATAGCATCATAGTACTTCTGATAATCACCTGAAGTAACATTATCCAGCCATTCCTGATTTTCAAGATACCAACGTACAGTTTTTTCTATGCCTTCCTCGAACTGGAGTGAAGGTTCCCAGCCCAGCTCGCGGTGGAGTTTGCCGGAGTCAATAGCATAGCGGAGGTCGTGTCCTGCGCGGTCTGTAACATAGGTAATCAGCTTCACTGAAGTGCCCTCGGGGCGCCCGAGTTGTTTGTCAACCGTTTTAATGAGCACCTTTATCAAATCAATGTTTTTCCATTCGTTAAAGCCGCCTATGTTATAAGTATCTCCGGTCTTGCCCTTATGGAAAATAAGATCTATTGCCGATGCATGGTCCTCAACATATAGCCAGTCGCGCACATTTTCGCCCTTACCGTAAACAGGGAGAGGTTTATTGTGACGGATATTGTTTATGAAGAGTGGAATGAGTTTCTCCGGAAACTGAAACGAACCGTAGTTGTTTGAGCAGTTTGAAATTTTTACCGGCATTCCGTATGTATCGTGATAGGCACGTACAAAATGGTCACTTGATGCTTTAGATGCCGAGTATGGTGAATGGGGATCATATTTTGTATCCTCCGTGAAGAAAGTACCGTCATTTTCGAGCGATCCGTATACCTCATCTGTTGATACATGATAGAACAGCTTACCGGCAAAACCTGCCTTTCCCTTCTCTCCTTCGCTCCAGTAAAGGCGAGCTGCCTGGAGCAGAGAAAGAGTTCCCATTACATTTGCCCGGGCAAAAGCAAACGGGTCTTTAATTGATCGGTCAACATGTGATTCTGCAGCAAGGTGAATTACTCCATCAATCTGATATTTTGCAAACAGGGCCTGCATAAGCTCAAGATCACAAATATCTCCCTTTACAAATGTATAATTTGGCCTTTTCTCAATGTCCTTAAGATTTGCAAGATTACCTGCATATGTAAGTAAATCGAGGTTGATTATATTATAGTCAGGATATTTATTAACCATTAATCTCACAAGGTGTGACCCGATAAATCCGGCACCTCCGGTTATGAGTATGTTTTTCATATTATTCTATTTTTATTTTTTCGATTCTAATTTTTTCCAAAAATCTTTGTTTGCAACAGGTACTCTCCAGTGCGGAATCTCAATTCCAAAGGTGGCTTTGATTTTCGATTTGTCAAGCACCGAATAGTGGGGCCGGGGTGCTTTTGCCGGGAACATTTCTGAGGTCACAGGGTTCACCTTGCAATTACTCCCGGTCTGAGCGACAATTTCCTTCGCAAAGTCGTACCACGAGCATACTCCCTCGTTTGAGAAGTGGTAAATTCCGCAAAGACGTTTTTGTTCTTCAGATTTTGCTCCTATATACCTTTTCACAATAGTGTCAATTGCTTTTGCAAGATCTCCGGCATAAGTGGGAGTTCCTATCTGATCAAATACAACATTCAGGGAATCCCTCTCTCTAGCCAGCCTTGTTATCGTTTTTACGAAATTTGTTCCGTAGGTGGAGTAAAGCCATGAAGTGCGGATTATCACATAATTGCAACCGGATTTCTGAATCTCCCGCTCTCCTTCATGTTTCGTCCTTCCATAAACACCCGCCGGGTTGCAGACATCGTCTTCCCGATATGGTTTGTAACCCTTTCCGTCAAAAACATAATCAGTTGAAACGTGAATAAGCAGCGGACCTGAATTCCGCTTTGCCGAGGCTTCGGCCAGGTTTTTTGCGGCGTCTGTATTCACGGCTGTAGCCATTTTTATGTCATCCTCTGCTTTGTCAACGGCTGTATATGCAGCACAATTGACAATTACCTCAATTTTTTCCTTTGAAACGAATTTGTCAACAGCTTCTCTGTCTGTTATGTCAAGCTCGGAAACATCTGTAAAGAAGAGTTTGTTTGCATTCGTTTTTATTTCAATATCAGGAGTGCCATCTGGCCAAATGTCTCTCAGCTCGCTTCCGAGCTGGCCATTGCTGCCTGTTATCAGTATGTTTGCCATATGAAGATTTTTATCCGTAAAGATTTTCGTTGTAATCGAATAGCTTGGCATCAGCAAGCATTGGATGGTATTTATCCTTTTCGCTCAACTTAATATCCGAAACAGGCAACCCCCAGTCAATGGAAAGTGCAGGGTCGTTCCAGCGGATTGCTGCCTCAAACTCAGGAGCATAGTAATTATCGGTTTTGTATTGAACGACTGTATCGTTTTCCAGTACAGAAAAACCATGTGCAAAACCGCGGGGGACAAAAAGTTGCCTCTTGTTTTCGCCTGAGAGAACAGTAGCCACCCATTTTCCAAAAGTTGGAGAATTTTTTCTAATGTCAACAGCAACATCCAGAATCTTACCGGTAACAACCCTTATTAGTTTGGACTGGGAAAATGGCGAAAGCTGGTAATGTAATCCCCGAAGAACTCCGTAAGATGATATTGATTCATTTTCCTGAACGAAAATGGTTGACTTTACCTCTCTTTCAAACTTCTCTTTAAGAAAAGACTCCATAAAGTAACCTCTGGAATCACCCCTCACAATAGGCTCGATTATTACAACCTCCGGGATTTCTGTTTTATTTATATTCATTTTATTAGACCCAACAAGTATTGACCATATTGATTTTTTATCATTGGCTGAGCAATCTCCCGCATTTTATCCGAGTTAATCCATCCGCTGTTGTATGCGATTTCTTCAAGACAGGCAATTTTCAGACCGGTCCTTTTTTCAATTACCTCAACAAAATTTGAAGCCTCGGAAAGCGAGTCGTGTGTTCCGGTGTCCAGCCATGCGAAGCCGCGGCCCAAAGTCTGAACCTTAAGCCTTTCCTCTTTAAGAAATTCCTGAT
>JAAXVX010000134.1 GCA_013335275.1 Bacteroidales bacterium | reverse complement strand
TAGTTCCCATTCTGCAAATTTAAATCCGGAGCGAAGGTTATCGCGGTTGTCAATTTTGGATGTAATATTCATTTTTGCCAGACCTGCCTGAATGTCCTTCATTCTTTCAATTATCTTCTCATTCTCTTCATCGGTCTTAAAAATAGGTACCATTACTACATGTATTGGTGCAAGTTTCGGAGGAAGAACAAGCCCGTTGTTATCGCTGTGTGCCATTACAAGGGCTCCCATCAGTCTTGTGGAAACTCCCCATGAAGTTGCCCATACATATTCAAGGCTTCCGTCTTTACTCTGATACTGAACGTCAAAAGCCTTTGCAAAATTCTGTCCCAGAAAGTGTGACGTACCTGCCTGCAGAGCTTTTCCATCCTGCATAAGAGCCTCAATACAAAGTGTATCAAGGGCGCCCGCAAATCTTTCGCTCTCGCTTTTGCTTCCTACGATTACAGGCATTGCCATGAACTCTCTGGCAAATTGCGCATAAATCTGAATCATTTTTTCTGCCTCTTCAATTGCCTCCTGCCTTGTAGCATGAGCCGTGTGGCCCTCCTGCCAAAGGAATTCCGCAGTGCGCAAAAACAAACGCGTGCGCATCTCCCATCTAACTACATTTGCCCATTGATTAATAAGAATAGGCAAATCCCTGTATGATTTTATCCAGTTCTTGTATGTACTCCATATAATAGTTTCCGAAGTAGGCCTTACGATAAGTTCCTCTTCCAGTTTTGCATCCGGATCCACAACAACTCCTGGGCCGTTTGGGTTGGCCATGAGTCTGTGGTGAGTAACAACTGCGCACTCCTTGGCAAACCCCTCAACATGTTCCGCCTCCTTGCTAAGAAATGATTTTGGAATAAAAAGAGGAAAGTAGGCATTCACATGTCCTGTCTCTTTGAACATTTTATCCAGCTGAGCCTGCATCTTTTCCCAGATAGCATAACCATAGGGTTTGATAACCATACACCCTCTAACAGCCGAATTTTCAGCCAAATCTGCCTTGGTTACCAGATTATTATACCAAAGTGAATAGTTTTCCTCCCTGTTAATTATATCTTTTGCCATTTACGTTGTATTTATGTGCTGTTTATGTTGATTTTATTTGTTTTCGGTACGATTTTTGCCTATATTTGTAACAAGGCACAAAAGTACAAAATAATATTAAAACACAGGAGGTGTGAAATGAAAAACAGTTTTTATATCCTGCTAATCTTCGGGTTCGTTATTAGTTCTTGTGGCACATCTAAACAATACACATCTTCGGAATACGGAGACGCTATCTACAACAATTCTCCGGAAAAAATAATTGCTCTCAGCACTGCTACTGACGAGGGCATGGCCAACCTCAAACAAAAGACAAAAGAGCTTGGAAGAACAACCGTTAACGGTTACGACGCCAAAGTCATCTATGTCAACGATGAGGGAGCGGCTGATATTGTGGTTGACGGAGAGAGCTCCTATCTCATTCTCGACTCAACTATGTCATTTGAAGAGAGGCTCACTAAATTCAGATCTCCCAACTATAATATAAACATTTACATTTCCGACCGTTGGGGCTGGAACGACAGTGACTATTACAGCCCATGGTGGTATATGAGCAGCAACCCGTGGTTTTACAGAAACAGAATGGCCCGTTACTACGGATCAAGTTTCTATTATGACTGGTGGGGCAGTCCTTTCAGCAGATGGGGCAACCAATATTACGACCCATGGGGTTACGGCTATAACGGATACTATGGCTACAACAGCTGGTATGGCAATTACGGTTATGGATATTATGGGTATCCTTTTAACAGATACTATAACACTTACGGCTATTATGGCTGGTATGGCAATCACAATGGTGACTGGTATAGCGGAGGCGGACATTCGGGCGGACACTCAGGCGATCGTTCCCGCTACGTTGGAAAAAGAGTGGACAATTACAGATCCCCTGGAAGTACCGACAATGGCCCATCAAGAGGTGTTGTGAAAAATAACCCACGTATCGAACAAATCGGAGGGACAAGAATTGACAACACTCCTAACAGGGAAGGAAGCGTATACAGGAGAGAAAACAAGACAGGAACTTCCGGCGTCATTCACAATACAGATGTTGTTAATCCAAACCGTTCATCGGGACAAACAGAAAGAACCGGAACAACTTACCGCCGTCCTTCTTCAGAGGCAAGGGTAAATTCAGCCGGAAATCAGGAGAACAGGAGTAATAATAATGTATCAAGAACAGAAAGCTCGTACAGGAGAAGTTCAACTTCGGTAGAATCATATCGCGCAGGCAGTTCACAATCCGGATCTGCTGTAAGAAGTACAAACTCCCCTTCGAGAAGTTCATCTTCTTACGAAAGGAATTCCTCTTCCTACGATAGAAACAGCAACTCTGCAGGCAGCTCAAGTGTAAGAAGCAGCAATACCGGCAGTTCAGGCAGTACAAGCAGTACAAGCAGTACAAGCAGCACAAGCAGCTCTGGCAGCAGCTCATCATCCGGTTCAGGCTCAACATACCGCAGGTAACTTATAAATATCAATTATGAAAAAAAGTTTATTGATTTTATCATCGATACTCCTTGTTACAGCAGTATCGGGGCAGAGTGTAAATGATGCTCTAAGAATTTCCCAAAAACCTTATGTTGCAAGTGCATCTTTATTTTCACAGAACTTCTATGAGGGAACTGCCCGAACAGCAGCAATGGGCAACGCATTCATCTCTCTCGGCGGTGATGTGGGAGCCATAAGCATCAACCCTGCGGCTTCAGGTATTTATAAGTATTCGGAATTTTCAATTACTCCGTCGCTAAACGCCTACAGGGCTTCTTCGGATTATCTTGGAACAACTGTAAATAACAACATGGCAAGCCTTGGCGTCTCTTCGCTTGGATATGTAGGGTCCTTTAGCAAGTATAACAAATCGAGAAGAGGTTCGAATTTTAACCTCTCCTTTTCTATAAACAAGCTGAACAATTATAACAGCAGGTTCTCTGTAAGCGGAAGAACAAACCAGTCAAGCTGGTTGTCTTCTGTTGCCTACGGAGCCGATGGCACTCTTGGAACAGAACTTGATATGACCAACAACAATGAATATCCTTTCAACATTGGCGTTCCATGGAGGTCAGTTCTTGCATACAATGCTTTTTTAATTGACCCTCTTCCTGACTCTGATGATACATATTTCGGTGCAACAGAAAATCTCGTTGGAACATCAATTGTAATTGGCGGAGATTTGGACCAGAATTTTACCAGGGAAACAAACGGAGGACTTTCGGAATTCGTAGTCAATATTGGTGGCGGAGTTGCAAACAAACTTTTTTATGGAGTGAATATTGGAATCCAGTCCCTCAATTATACAGACAGGCAAATTTACAGCGAAAGTGCAGTTAACCCGGCTCTCTTTAATTCCGGATTTGACAGTTTTGAACACACATACAGCCAAACAACCACAGGAGTAGGCTTAAATGCAAAACTTGGTATTATATACCTGCCGGTTAAAGGTTTGAGAATTGGAGCCACAATTGCGACCCCTACCCTTATGACAATTTCCGATGAGTGGGAGGAAAAAATAGTTTCAAACTTCATAAACCCTTCGGAAACTTATACAAAAAGATCTTCCTTCGGAGACTATAACTACAATCTTATTACCCCAATGCGCATAGGTTTTGGCGCATCATGCGTAATTGGCACAGTTGGAATCCTGAGTGCCGATGTTGAAGGTGTAGGATACAACTGGATGAAATTAAGCGACAACTACAACAATAATACAAATCCATTTGACGGTACAGGAGGAGAGAACGAAACAATCAGAAATGACTTCCGTTTTGCAAAGAACTTTCGTTTTGGCTTTGAAGTGAAACCCGTTCCTCAGCTTGCTTTAAGAGGCGGATACTCGTTCTACCAAAGCCCCGAAACCGGCAGCCCGGATAACCACTTCGTTTCAGTTGGTGCAGGTGTAATTTCCAAAAAAGGATTTTTTGGAGACATTGCAGTTATTCACAAAGTAAAACAAACCGAAAATCTGAGACTTTATGCAGATATTCCCGGATCAACCGCTCCGGTTGGATCTTTGGAAAACAGCGCATTAAGAGTAATGCTTACTTTTGGATTCCGTTTCTGATAATTCTTCTCTTCAATCAGAGATATGAAACGGTATCGGGGCCTTCATTAAACAGAAGGTCAATTATAGAAAGATTGGCAATAAAACCATATTTATGGGCAAATACCTGATGGTATTGCCCATTTTTATTTTGCAGGGGCGACGGTCGCTTTGGATGAATCGCCTCTCTTAAATCAACCTCATGATTCTCATAAGAGCCGGTAAGCGATATCTCTCTGTTTATACCGGCAAGATTCAAAAGCATCGTTGTGAGCTTAAGATTAAAATCAAAGAGATGTTCTATCTCCTGCGACTTGTAAAATGGTTCAAAATCGTCCTGATAATACTCGAAAAAAGGGGACATCCTGTAGGCAGATACTATTGCCATCCAGTGTTGTTGCTGCCACTTCCTTGAGTAGTCTATTTTAACTTCTCTCACAGGTACAGAGTGGCCATTGTCACGCAGGACCGGAATCACTAAAGACAAAAGGCCGTTGGCACTGTATATGTGACAACGGCTTCTGTAACTTTGTTTCTGATAATTTTCAAATTGTTCTATACAGCACTTTGACGAACTGAGAATGGAGCTGAAGTAGTCAATAGGAGGCAAATAGGCTGTTGACAGAACAATTTCGCCTGTATTACTCTTCGAGTTCATCTACAGACCTTTTGATGATCCCTCTCTTAGAAGAACGGATAAAATCTACAATTGCTCTCTTTTCCTTAGTCTCTTCAAATTCTGCATCCACTTTATCG
>JAAXVX010000133.1 GCA_013335275.1 Bacteroidales bacterium | reverse complement strand
GCCTGAAGGCGGCGTGTATTCAAATTAGTTCTTGAAACCAGAGTGCTGATGTCGCAGTTTGCAATTGACTGGAAGTCCGGAACAAGGAATTTCTCACCGTGAACAGAAAGAGTCTTGTTGGTTGCTTCCAGCTGGTGGTAACCAACCTGAGCCGATGCACTAAACTTACCGATTTCCTTCTTGTACGAAGCGATAACGTTTATTGTAGGGTTTGACTGATTTACGTTTGACTGGTCATAAGAACCAGTACCTGTGCGGTTGTAAGACCACTCAGGGTGACGTACAATCTGATAAGTGGAACTGCTCACGTCCATACCAACCTGACCACGGATAAGGAGGTCTTTTATAGGTGTAAGGTTTACAACTAAACTTGAGATGAAACGCTCAGATTCGTCATAGTTCTTATTCTTATAAAGGTCAAAGTAAGGGTTGAGGATATCACCGTCTACATAATGATTAGGGTAACGAATCTGTCCTGCAGGATTGAGGTAAACACTCATATCATCGGTCAACGGCCATACCATTGAGCGTGAAAGAGGTCCGCCGTCACCTTTACCAACTTTGGTATTGGTTGTGCTTGCATACTGGAGGGAAGCTTCGATGTTCATCCATTTTGAAAGTTTTGCTGTTCCCGATAACGTAATGTTCATACGGCTATAATCCGATGTAGGAACAATACCTGATTGTTTTGTGGTACTTGCACCTGCACGAACGGTCATACTTTCGTTACCTGCTTCAAACGAGATGTTATGTCTCTGAGTGAAACCGGTTTGGAAAAAGTTTCCAAGGTTATCGTAGAGCTGTGTTCCTTGTTCATAAGGAGCACCAAATCTTCTGGTTGTATAGTAGTTTGTAACACCGTACATACCATTGTCGTACTGTGTTTGCAGCTGAGGGTACTGATAGGCCTTGTCGAAACGGAAGTAGTTGTTGTAACTTACAACACCACGGCCTTGTTTACCTTTCTTAGTAGTAATGATAATCGCTCCGTTTGAAGCGTCACTACCATAAAGAGCAGCAGCAGCAGCACCTTTTAGAATTGTCATGTTTTCGATGTCTTCCGGGTTGATATCCGAACCACGACTTGAGAAGTCAAGGTTACGGTCGGCAACAACTTCACTTCCGCCCGATCTAACCGCAAGGTTTCCTACCGGATTGAATGTAGAGTTATTCATTGGAATACCGTCGATAACATAAAGAGGCTGGTTATTACCGGAAATTGAGGTTGCACCGCGGATAAGAACCGAACTTGATGCACCAGGAGTACCGGTAGAGTTTGTGATTTGAACACCTGCAACACGACCTTGAAGGGCTGTCACGAAGTTCTCACGACCCGATTCGGCAATCTCTGCTCCTCTGACGCTTTCAACAGCTCCGCCGACAGCGCGGGAAGCTCTCTTAACGCCGAACTCTCCGACAATCACTGTTTCTTCGAGCAATACAGCGTCTTCTCTGAGAACAATCTTCAGAGAGGTTCTGTTACGAAGTTGAATTGTCTGTTTTTCATATCCGATGGCGGATATCTCAAGAACTGCATTCCCGGGTACATTCATCGTGAATTTACCATCAAGATCCGCAGCTTCACCGGTCCTTGTTCCCTGTATAAGGATGCTGGCGCCAATGATTGGCTCGCCCTTATCGTCGGTAACAACGCCGGTAACCTTGATGTTCTGTGCCCACATCGTTCCTGTAATTAGCAGGAGGGCAAAAACCGATAGCACTTTTCGGGCTATGTGGTCTCCTTTCTTTGAAACATGCATGAGTTTAAAAATTTAGGTTAATAAATTTAAGTGGCTGTTATCACTATTAAAAAATATGTGAATACAAAAGTTCAACCGCAAATTTAAAGAAAAAAACAATACCAACTATCATATTGGATAATGAAAAAGGTATTTTGGTTACAATTTGCAAAAATACGCATTCAAAAGATGGTAAATTTCATCTTTAAACGTATCTGAGAGTAAATATTGCTGCCGGAAAGCAAATACCTGCAAAACAATAATATATCTTGAGGGAAATGGCCCTTTTGAGTTATAAAAGCAAACTATTTTTACCGTTTTCGTTTAGAATCGTAACTTCGATAGGTAAATAGAATAATCTTTTCTTAACATCCTGAGAAAGAGGCAATAAGGAACGAAGTCTTTGCGCATCCTTTTCCGTGGTCATTATCAGCGAATTAGGGTTGTTTCTGGCCCATCTGTTTATCCTTCTTCCATCCCTTTTTGTAAAATTGTGATGGTCATTAAAATCCAAACTGCTTTCGATTTTGTAGCTATTTACTAAGTGATATCTAAGGGGTTTGGGATTTGCCACCGAGGTGAGAAGAATCAGAAATTTTGAATAAATGTACCTGTTGTCGGCCTCCTCAAAAATGGCAACGGGGTCGGAATATTTAAGTGAAGTGAAAACAATTTTCTGGTTTGGAGAAACCTTTAACCGTCTCTCCCAAAGGAATCTTTCGCCTGGATCCAGCCCTGGAGGGCATTTTGTTACAACTATTATATCGGCCCTTGAAAGCTGGTCTGGAAGGTCGCGGAGCCTTCCAATGGGAATAAGATAGTCGGTATCTATCGGGTTGTTGAAATCAATAAGTACAATATTTGTCGAAGGCTTTACCGACCTGTGCTGAAAGGCATCATCCAGTAAAATTACCGATGGCCTCTCCCCTTCCGGAAGCGCCATCAGTTTTTCAATTCCCCTTTTTCTTTTTCCGTCTACTGCAACAATAGTATCAGGAAACTTCCTTTTTATCTGCAATGGCTCGTCTCCGCAGTCAATTGCCAGATCAGGCACGGAAACCATGCGGAAACCTTTGCTTTTCCTGCCATAACCTCTTGACAATACGGCTACTTTCTCTGTTGGCATCAGCTCCCGGATAAGGAATTCCGTATGAGGGGTTTTACCTGTTCCGCCAACTGTAATATTTCCTATAGATATAATAGGTATAGAAAAGCTTTTTGATTTAATAAAAGAGTTGTCGTAAAGACAGTGGCGAACCCTTAATACAAAGTAATACGGGAAAAGCAGAAGCTTATTTATAAAATCGTATTTCATCTATTGGTATATTTCTTTTATGTTGTCGATTATGCTGAGTACCTCTCTGTAATCATTTTCGGTAACGAGTTTCATGCGTATGGGCTTGAAATCGGGAAGTGCTTTAAAATATGCGCTAAGGTGCCGGCGCATTTCGAGCACTCCTACTCTCTCTCCCTTTACTTCAACAGATTTGAGGAGATGTCTTTTTGCAAGATTGGCCTTCTCTTCCACTGTGAGCGGGGGCATGTATTCTCCGGTGGAAAGGTAGTGTTTTATTTCCTTGAAGATCCATGGGCGGCCGTAGGTCGCCCTCCCTATCATCACTCCGTCTACGCCATACTTGTCAAAGGCCTCTTTTGCCCCTTCGGGGGATGTAATGTCGCCGTTTCCTATTATCGGAATTTTAATACGCGGGTTCTTCTTTATCTCTCCTATGAGTGTCCAGTCGGCCTCGCCTTTATACATCTGCATTCTGGTGCGGCCGTGAACTGTGAGGGCGGCAATTCCTGCGTCCTGGAGCTGCTCGGCCAGTTCAACAATAATTTTTGAGTTTTCGTCCCAGCCGAGCCGGGTTTTTACTGTCACCGGAAGCTTTACGCCATCCACAACTCTTTTGGTTATGTCCAGCATCTTTTCCGGATATCGCATCATGCCGGAACCGGCACCTCTGTTTGCAATTTTATTTACGGGGCAGCCAAAGTTGATGTCTATGAAAGACGGGTTTGCCTGCTCGGCCATTTTTGCCGCTTCGGCCATTGCCTCAGGAATGTGTCCGTATATCTGAATCCCTATTGGACGCTCGTACGGGAATGTTTCAAGTTTGTCAAGCGATCTTTTAATATCTCTCACGAGGGCATCGGAAGAGACAAATTCGGTATACATCACATCTGCACCATATTCTTTGCATATATAACGAAATGACGCATCTGTAACGTCTTCCATTGGTGCAAGAAAAAGGGGCTTCTCCCCAAGTTCAATTTCGCCGATTTTCATATCGCAAAAGTAGAAATTTGAATACGAATAAAAAAGAGTAATTTTGTCGCTTGAATTTTAAGCTAATTAAAAGGCTATGCGCACAAGAAAAAACATAAGGCGGATTGGTGTTCTTACATCGGGCGGCGACTCACCCGGAATGAATGCTGCCATTAGGGCGGTAGTGAGAACTGCGATTTACAACAATCTGGAGGTTGTTGGAATTATGAGGGGTTATTCGGGTTTGCTGAGCAAGCAGTTTATGAGTATGCAGTCGCACTCTGTTTCAAAGATTATCTCGCAGGGCGGTACAATGCTCAAATCTTCGCGTTGTCCGGAGTTTAAAAATCCGGAAGTGAGGAAGGTGGCGTACGAAAATCTTCAGGAATCCTGTATAGATGCACTTGTTGTTATTGGAGGAGACGGTTCTTTCCGCGGCGCCAATCTTCTCTTCAAGGAATTTGGCCTGCCTGTGGTTGGTATTCCCGGAACTATCGACAATGATATTTACGGCACCGATTTTACCATCGGATTCGATACCGCTATTAATACTGCAGTTTCTGCGGTGGACAAACTTCGCGATACTGCCGATTCGCACAATCTGATATTTTTTGTGGAGGTTATGGGACGTGATGCCGGGTTTATAGCTCTAAACACTTCCATTGCAACAGGAGCAGAGGCGACTCTGGTTCCCGAAATCCACACCGATATCGATAAGTTGTGCAGTTACATGGAACTGGGCAGGCGCAAGAACAAAACTTCGAGTATTATTATTGTGGCCGAAGGTGAGGATGGCGGCGGCGCTATCGGGGTAGCTCAGAAAGTTAAAGAGCGCCTGCCTAATTACGAAGCGC
>JAAXVX010000132.1 GCA_013335275.1 Bacteroidales bacterium | reverse complement strand
GGCCAACCATCTGCAACTCATCTGAAATTATATCCTTTAAAACAGATACATTTTTTCTTGCCAGCCTTTGTGCTCTCTTTAACAATCCTTTAGACATTGCTGCTCTTCCACTTTCGTAATGTGTTGGAAAAACAACTTCATACCCAAGTCTGTTCATAAGTTCTACAAATGCTTCAACAACATCTTTTTCGTTATATCTGGTAAATTCGTCAAGGAATAAAGCGACTTTTCCTTTAGCTCCTGATGGTTTATTATTAACATATCGTTTGAGCCGGAACTCGTCAATCAGCGGAATCTCCCTGTAAGGAGTGAACCGGATGACCTTTTTAATTATGCCCGAAGTGACCCGGTTTGACGCAAAGAAGTTATAAACAGGTGGAAATAAAGACCCTAATTTTTGCAAACCGGCCATATGTGCAACGGCATAACTTCTTAGCGGAGTATGACAAACATTGTAGTGGTGCTGAAGAAACTCTGCCTTGTAACGGGTCATATCCACATTTGAAGGGCATTCACTTTTACAGGCTTTACATGAGGTGCAAAGCTCAAGAGCATCCATTATCTCCTTCTGATCGAATACGAGTTTTGTTTTCGGATTTGTTAACAGTTCACGCAAGATATTTGCTCTGCCTCTTGTAACATCTTTCTCATCACCCGTAGCTCTGAAACTTGGGCACATAGTTCCTCCAAACAGAACCGATTTGCGACAGTCTCCTGAACCATTACATTGTTCGATTGCTCCAAGCCAACCTCCGTATTTTGAATAATCAAAGTAAGTTTCGTAATGAGGGGCCGGAACATCGGGCACATATCGCAATGAACTGTTCATTGCCGGAGTATCCGTAATTTTTCCGGGATTAAAAATATTGTCAGGGTCAAAAAGGTGCTTTATCTCTTTGAAAAGTGAATAAACAGTATCGCCAAACATAAGAGGAATAAATTCTCCCCTTAGCCTGCCATCGCCATGTTCACCACTCAGCGAACCTTTATGTTTTTTTACAAGCAGTGCTGTTTCTCCGGCAATTTCTCTAAAAAGAGCAACATCCCCCGATTTTTTAAGATTTAGCAACGGCCTTAAATGTAACTCTCCGGTACCGATATGAGCATGATATACACATGAAAGATCATGATTTTTAAGCATATCCCCAAATTCCTTCATATATTGGGGAAGCCTGTGCGGTGCAACTGCAGTGTCTTCGATTACCGAGACAGGTTTTGTATCTCCCGCCATTGAAGAGAGAAGTCCCAACCCGGCTTTCCTAAGCTCCCATACTTTTGCCATATCGGAACCAAAGACTCTGGAACAATGGTAAACAAGCCCGGAATTTATTAAATCGCTCTCCAGCTTTTCGATTCTTGAATCCAGAACTTTTCTGTCGCAAACCGCCAGTTCAATTATAAGAATTGCAGCAGGGTCTCCTTTTACAAAAAACCTGTTTTTGCTTTGGCTAATATTTGATTTGCTGAGTTCAAGAATATTGAAATCCATCATCTCTACTGCAAGCGGGCTGTGTTCGAGCGAAATGAGATTTGCATCAAATGCACTGCCGATAGTTTGACAATGGGCACAAACCAACACTCTCTCCTTAGGTGGCAGAGGCACCAGATTAAGTTTTATTTCGGTTATTACACCCAGTGTTCCTTCGGATCCTGCAAGAAGATTACACATATTAAATCCGGTCTCACCATTGCCGGTTAATACAGGAGTATTTACTCCAAGAAGTACATCAAGAGCATAACCTGTATTTCTTCTCTTAAGAGACGGGTCCGGAAAATTTTGGACAATCTCTTTAATTATATTTTCGTTGCTTTTGAGTTTGCAGAAGTATTTATATATTTCTGATTCCAGCGAAACACCTGCCTGTTTTTCCTTAAGTTCCTTTTCCGAAAGATTTCTGAAAACGACTACAGATCCGTCGGAGAGTATCACTTCGGCCTCGAGCAAATGATCTCTTGTGCTTCCATATACAAGTGAGTGTGAACCACAGGAGTTATTTCCAACCATTCCGGCAATTGCGCACCTGTTTGAAGTAGATGTCTCGGGCCCGAACATCAGTCCCATTGGATTAACACACAAGTTGAGTTCATCAAGGACTACCCCGGGTTCAACTCTTGCCCATCGCTCTTTTGCATTCACCTCAATAATCTTATTCAGATATCTGGAGGCATCTATTACCATTCCCTTTCCAACTACCTGCCCGGCAAGCGAGGTCCCTCCCGCTCTTGGAATTATTGGCCTTTTCCCCTTTGCAGCAAATTTAACGGCATCTATCAGCTCTTCTTTACTCCCCGGGTAAATGACACCTTCCGGAAGTTCTCTGTATGCTGAGGCGTCTGTTGAATATAGAATTCTGTGAAGAAGGTCGGTTTTTGAGCCGGAAGCACAAGTTTCTTGACTATTGCCCATTAGTTTTTAATAGTAATTGATAGTATAGAATATTAGCCAAGAGGATTGACTTTACCATCTTTTAGCTGATATTTTTCTCCGCTTTCCGGGCATTTTGCATTGCCGGTGGTATCGAATTGCAGTCTGTGGCCATATTTGCTAATCCAGCCAATCTGAATTGCCGGGTTCCCGACAACCAAAGCATATGGTTTAACTGTTTTAGTAATTACTGCACCTGCACCAATGAATGCATATTCGCCAATGTCGTGGCCGCAAACAATGGTAGAGTTAGCCCCTATTGTAGCTCCTCTGCCCACTTTTGTCCTTGCATATTCACTCTTCCTGTTTACTGCACTGCGCGGATTTGTAACGTTTGTAAATACGCATGATGGCCCTAGAAATACATCATCTTCACAAGTTACACCTGTGTATACCGACACATTATTCTGTACCTTGACATTTCTTCCCAGAACTACTCCGGGTGAAATAACAACATTCTGACCTATATTGCATCCCTCTCCCAATACAGAGCCGGACATAATATGTGAAAAATGCCAGATTTTTGTTCCGGCTCCAATTTGAGACCCCTCGTCAATAACTGAGGTTTCGTGCGCAAAATAATTTTTTTCAACGCTATTCATGGAGACAAATTTAAAACAAAATCGGGCAATTTTCACACAACCTTTCAACTTCTTATTCTAAAATAAATTCGGTAGTTGATTCTATTCCAACAAGTCCAAGATATTTTGCATTTACAGTGCCTTTAACCCATACTTTTTTACCCATGTTAGCCGGGTTATCGACAAGATTAAATGTCGTTTGTATAGTACCGGAAGGAAGGCTGACGGAATAACAACCGGCCCTCTCTCTTATTCCGGGTTCAGATGCGATTGCCAGGTTGGATTTGGTACTGAATGGCAAATCAAATTTAATTGCAGTTGTAGTCAAATCTCCTCCGACAATAAAACCGGTCACCCAAACTTTCAATCCAATATATTCCTGAAGCCTCTGTACAGATATAGCCTTGTCTTTTGTACTTCCGTCATTACTGCCCACCAAAAGACTGTCTGTAACCCAGTATGATGTTGAATCAATTAATATCCCGCTGCCAAAAGAGGCCGAATCTGCACCCGCAAGCCGCACATTGATTGTAAGCATGTCTCTTGCTGCGATTGTTTTAGAAAAAAGAGGAACAGCAGATAATTCCTGACTTGCAGGTACCATTTTTACAAAAATCAGCCCGGGAGTAAGATATAAGAACCGGTCTTCTGTAAAGCTGTATGATGCAAACCCTTTTGAATCGGATACTTCGGCAGAATAGGCCGAGAATTTAGTTTTGAACTCCGGCGAAAACCCAAGTCTCAATCCTCCATTATACTGACGGCAAAGCAAAGCAATTGTACTTACACTCCCGGCTTCAACGGATATGTTTTTTGAATCTGACCAGATTGGCGTGTCAAATTTGGGCCCCGTATTAACTGAAGAAATAACCGTAATGGTATATGTACCGGCCTCAACCTTTAGCTCTTTTGGTCTGATACCGTAAAGGCCATTATAGATTGTATCCCCTCCCCCTCCTTTTATGGTCAGGATAAATGTATTTGTATCAGGTATTGCTCTTACTGTCACTTTACTGATACTCTCCCCATCCATAGACAGACGTATGGTTCCCATTCCTTTGTCCACAATTGTCAGACCAGTGCAGCTGACTAAAGGGATTAAAGCGGATGCAGAAAAAAACAGAATTAAATAGTGAAATTTGAAAAAGAGCAGCATCCTGGCTGCCCGGCCAAAGCCTACAAGCTTGCTCCACTCTTTTATTAAAAGCGTTCTCTTAAAAAGGGTTTCAATTGGGTGGAAATATATCCCGGCACCAAATCCAAATAAAAACTTTCTCCTCATACCTCTCTCTCTTTTAATTGGTTTTACATATCAAATATATTTCATTTTGGAATCAAAATAGCCTAAAATGATACGAAGTTGAAAAAATATCGAATTTTAAAATAACAATTTCGAATTTTAACTATTTTTGTTGAAATTTAAAAATAACTATGTATAGAATAACCGAACATCCTATTCTCCCCATCCCTGCCGAGGATAGCGTAGAATTCCTATTTGAGGGCGAAAAAGTATATGGTCAGAGAGGTTTTACAATTGCAGCAGCACTTCATCAGGCCGGAAAGGTTGTACACAAGCACAGTCTTGAACATCGGGAACGCACTCTGGAATGCGGAATTGGGAAATGTGGCGCATGTGAAATGCTGGTAGATGGAAAAATCCGCCGTATTTGCATAACCAAAGTAGATGAGGTGAAGAGTGTCAGCAGAATTGAAGACTCATTTCTTCCTGAAGAGGAAATTGCATCTTCAAAGGCAGACGATTTGCAAACCAAGGTTTATAAAACAACTGTCGCAATTATTGGTGCAGGGCCCGCCGGTCTGGCGGTACGTGAAGAACTGAATAATTCTGCAATTCACAATTTGGTAATTG
>JAAXVX010000419.1 GCA_013335275.1 Bacteroidales bacterium | reverse complement strand
CATTATCCGCGACGGAAGAAATTAAGTATTTCTTAAGAATTTTAGGTAGTTTAATGACAATATGCTGATTTTCAGCGTTTAAACTACAATTGAACGGCATAATTATATTATGCATTGGGATAATTGTTACAATTGTCCAAATTATTTAAAATGAATTTGTTATAAAAGTGAAGGGATTCAAACACTTCTCTCAGCTGGATTCAACAGACTGCGGACCATCATCGCTCAGGATGATCGCAAACTTCTATGGCCGCCACTATACACTGGAGACACTGCGAGAGAAATGTGAATTTTCAAAGCAAGGCGTAAATTTATTCGGAATAAGCAAGGCTGCGGAAAGCATTGGCCTCAGAAGTCTCGGCGCACGGCTTTCGTTCGAAGAATTATGCAAAGGAACATTGCCCTGCATACTGCACTGGAACCAGAAACACTTTGTAGTTTTGTACGGAGTGAAGGGAAGCGGGGAAAATATCAGAATGTTAATTGCCGATCCCGCAACAGGTCTTGTAAAACTTACTGCAGACGAATTCAAAAAATCATGGCTCACAACAGTCAGCGATGGCCAGGGAAGAGGAATTGCTCTTTTTCTGGAACCCACGCCACAGTTTTATAAAGTTGAGGGAGAAACTATAAACCCTAAAGGCTTTTCGTTCCTCTTTTCTTATCTTAAACCCCACAGGCAACTTATTATTCAGGTAATATGCGGTTTGCTGCTCGGAAGCCTGTTGCAGCTTTGTCTTCCTTTTCTCACGCAGAGCATTGTTGATGTTGGTATCGGTGAAAGAAACATAAGCTTTATCTGGCTCGTTCTTCTTGCTCAGCTCATGCTCACTCTCAGTATGGCATCCGTCGATTTCATAAGGGGCTGGATTCTCCTCCACCTTGGAACGAGAATAAACATTTCGCTTCTTTCCGATTTTCTCACAAAGCTCATGAAGCTTCCGATTGGTTTTTTCGATACCAGAATGACCGGCGACCTGCTTCAGAGAATAGGCGACCATAAACGAATACAAAATTTCCTTACAGGATCATCTTTAAGCATTTTATTTTCTTTGTTCAACATATTAATTTTTGGTGCTGTACTTCTTTATTACAGTCCGAAAATATTTTTAATTTTCCTTGTTGGTTCAATCATATATTTGTTGTGGGTATCTCAGTTCATGAGGCGCAGGAGGGATTTGGATAATAAATCATTC
The DNA here is from genome assembly GCA_013335275.1 of Bacteroidales bacterium. Taxonomy (GTDB): domain Bacteria; phylum Bacteroidota; class Bacteroidia; order Bacteroidales; family UBA932; genus Bact-08. The sequence goes on along the minus strand of JAAXVX010000419.1, from coordinate 397 downwards.
ACCCAGAATGCTGCAAACCAGAGTTCGGTAATTGAACTTATTACAGGCATGCAGGAAATCAAGCTAAACTCCTGCGAAAGACAAAAACGCTGGGAATGGGAGAAAATTCAGGCAAAACTCTTTAAGCTGAATATAAAGGGACTTGCTCTCGGGCAGTATCAGGAGGCCGGGGCAACTCTCATCAATCAGCTTAAAAACATTTTCATAACTGTTATTGCTGCAAAATCGGTAATAGACGGCGACCTCACTTTAGGTATGATGTTGTCCGTGCAGTTTATTAATGGCCAGCTTAATTCCCCGGTTGCTCAGATTATTGCCTTTATGCAATCTTCTCAGGATGCAAAAATAAGCCTTGAGAGGCTTGCAGAAATTCACGACAAAAAGGAGGAAGAGAACA
>JAAXVX010000131.1 GCA_013335275.1 Bacteroidales bacterium | reverse complement strand
TGTATGCGATTTCTTCAAGACAGGCAATTTTCAGACCGGTCCTTTTTTCAATTACCTCAACAAAATTTGAAGCCTCGGAAAGCGAGTCGTGTGTTCCGGTGTCCAGCCATGCGAAGCCGCGGCCCAGAGTCTGAACCTTAAGCCTTTCCTCTTTAAGAAATTCCTGATTTACAGTTGTTATCTCAAGTTCACCCCTTGCCGAAGGCTTGATACGCTTCGCCACCTCTACAACCTTGTTTGGGTAGAAGTACAATCCCACAACTGCATAATTGCTTTTAGGGTTTTTCGGTTTCTCTTCAATGCTTAGCACTTTTCCGTTTTTGTCAAATTCTGCAACCCCATATCTTTCAGGGTCATTTACCCAATAGCCAAAAACTGATGCGTCTCCGTCCTCGTCTGCCGCCTTTACGGCTTCTTTTAACATACTTATAAATGATTGTCCGTAGAAAATATTGTCTCCAAGAACAAGACATGCAGTATCGTTTCCAATAAATTTTTCTCCAATTATAAATGCCTGCGCAAGCCCGTCTGGAGAAGGCTGCTCGGCATATTCAAAACGCACACCGTAATCCGATCCGTCGCCAAGAAGTCTTTTAAAACCGGGTAAATCCGAAGGAGTGGAAATTATCAGAATGTCTCTTATGCCTGCAAGCATCAGAACTGAAATGGGATAATAGACCATCGGTTTGTCAAAAATGGGAAGAAGTTGTTTTGAAACCCCTTTTGTAATAGGAAAAAGACGGGTACCGGAACCGCCGGCCAGCACAATACCTTTCATATGTTTAAGTTATGATTTCTATAATACAAATATAGACAAAATGTCCCCTAATAATACTACACCTTGCATAAGTTAAAGATAAAAATGCAGATATCTTATTTTGAAGTTAAATCCAAAACAACCCTGTCGAAAACATCGGAGTTATGGTCAATGTAATTTTGAGCCGCATTCTTCAATGCTCTTATATTCCACTTTCTTGCATTATCCATTCTTATGTCAGCCGAAAGTATTGGCGGCTCTATACGGATGTAATTTTCGGGAACTCCTGAGGCTGTGAAAATCTGCTTTGCCTCATACCCGACTGTCTCCGCAACTGAAGATGTAAGGATGTCAATGATTGGAACCAGCCAGTCAATATAGCCAAACCTCTTTGTCTTCTCATGAAAATATGGCTTAACCACCTTGCCTGTTCCTACCGAGAGCATCCAGTAATCTTTTATGGAAAGTTCCGGCCAAAGCTTTATCGCTTCGACAAGCGAACACATTGCAGGATTGTTTGCATATACCCCGCCGTCTACAAGATGACGAGCAGAATCATCCTTCGCAAATATTTGTGCAGGAGGAAAATAGGAGGGGGCTGCAGAAGTGGCCCTTACAATGTCACAAAGTTTGTAATCGGCCATTGCGCCATACTTTCTTACAGAATAACGTGAAAAAAGAAGTGCCTTCCTTGTGCTTAAATCGTAAGATGTTATCAAACAATCTTTAGCAACTTCGGAAATATAGGTATCACCCAAAATATTTTTGGCAAATTCGTAAAGAGCATCTGCGCTATAGCGGCTTCTAAAAACACCGCATCCCGATACCAAAATTTGTTTAAATGACCGATTGAACAGAATTGGGCCAAGTTCTTCATAAAACTCAAGTGCCTGAGCAGCAGAGTATTTAGGCCTTAATTCTTTGTTGTTTTCTGCAGAATTCTCCTCTTCAGGCGTAAGGTATAGTGCCGTCAGGATTCCTCCGGCAGAAGTGCCTGCAAGCAAATCAAAAAAATCCGATATACGCAAAGACGGATCCGATTTTGCTACCTGAAGCCTTGCTTCCAGATGTGCAATAATTGAGGCGGAAATAATTCCGCGGATTCCGCCTCCGTCTAAAGTGAGAACCTTTTTCAATTTATTTTGTTTATAAAATAATTGGATTCAGAGCTATGCTTAATCCAAATCTAAGAAAAAATAACTAATTTAGCAATCACTTATATCCGAGAATATTAATAATATATAAATTTTAGAGATATGAAATTTAATAAAAAAGTAGAAGACGTTTTAAACAAACAAATCAATGCAGAATTCTGGTCGTCATTTCTGTACCTTTCTATGTCTTCATGGTTTGAAACCAAAGGACTAAAGGGTTTTGCAAACTGGATGAGAGTTCAGTACCTGGAAGAGACAACTCATGCAATCAAACTCACCGACTACATAATTGCCCGCGGAGGTCAGGTTAAGCTTGCCGCACTTGATAAAGTTCCTCTTGAGTGGAAAAGCATTACAGATTCTTTTGAAGAGACCTACAAGCACGAATGCAAAGTAACCGAAATGATAAGCAATTGCTATGAAGTAGCCTTTGCCGAGCGCGATCATGCAACAGCCAATATGCTTCAATGGTTCATTAACGAACAGACAGAAGAGGAGCAAAATGTTATCAATATTATTGATCAGCTTAAGCTCATCGGTGAAAACGGCCAGGCCATTTACCTGCTTGACAAGGAACTCGCCACCCGCGTGTTCGTAGACGCTACCAAGACTGCTGTTTAATCAGCTTAGGAGGAGCACCTGCTTCCCGGCTCAAGCCTAGCGTGAACATAATAAATTTATTACTAAAAAGGATGGAATCATAGATGCCATCCTTTTTAGTAAGTGCCTATTAGTAAGTAATATGAGCCGGGCGAAAAATTTAATTCTCAGTCCTGAAACATTCCCCAATCCCTAAAGCATTGTCTTGAGCAACAAAGGTATTTCAGCAGGCTCCTTAGCTACTTTTGCTCCGGCAGCTATGAGGGCTTCAACTTTCTCTTTCGCGGTTCCTGATCCGCTTGATATTATGGCACCGGCATGCCCCATTCTTTTGTCGGGGGGAGCAGTCTGGCCGGCGATGAATGATACAACCGGTTTTGTAATTCTCTCCTTTATGAAACCGGCAGCACGTTCCTCTGCATCTCCTCCAATTTCTCCCATCATTACAATTGAATCTGTTTCCGGATCATCCTGAAACATCTGCAGCAAATCAATAAAATATAAACCGGCAACCGGATCTCCGCCAATTCCTACTGCAGTGGACTGTCCGATTCCTGAGCTTGTCAGGTTATAAACCACTTCATAAGTTAAGGTGCCGCTTCTTGATATAACGCCTGTCCTGCCCGGCATGAATATGTTTCCCGGCATAATCCCAATAAGGCTTTCCCCCGGAGTGATGAGTCCCGGACAATTCGGCCCGATAATTTTTGCTCCCTGTGCAAAAGCATAATGCCTAGCAGCAACAATATCCAGTGTTGGAACACCCTCAGTTATGCAGATTATTAATTTTATTCCGGCATCAGCAGCTTCCATTATTGCATCCTTCACAAACATGGGAGGTACAAAAATGATTGATGTATCTGTACCGTCCTTTCGAACCGCATCATAAACAGTATTGTATACCGGTATGTCGGAAACAAAGCTTCCTCCCTTGCCCGGAGAAACGCCTGCCACCACTCTTGTTCCGTATTCCTTCATTTTTGCTGCGTGAAAACCACCGTCCCTGCCGGTTATTCCCTGTACGACAACCCTTGTGTCTTTATTTATAAGAATGCTCATCTTTCAGATTTTTTATTTTTTTGGATTTGTCAGCTCAACGACCTTCCGGATTGCCTCTCCCATTGTCTCTGCAGAGTAAAAATGAGTGTCATGTAACATCTCCCGGCCCTCTTTTTCATTTGTTCCGGCGAGCCTGATAACAATGGGAATCTCAGTTTTAATCTGTTTGAATGCTTCCAGCAGACCTCTTGCTACATCGTCGCAACGGGTTATTCCTCCGAAGATATTTATCAGCACAGCCTTAACATCGGAATCACTCATTAAAATCTTCATTGCTTCAACAACTTTATTCGGATTGGAACTCCCTCCTATATCCAGAAAATTGGCAGGATTACCTCCGTATAGCTTAATCATATCCATAGTGGCCATTGCAAGGCCTGCGCCATTTACCATACAACCAATCTCTCCTTTCAACTGAACGAAACTGAATCCTTTTGACTTGGCAAACAGCTCCTTCTGTTCTTCCTTCGTTGGCTCAAATAGGGCTTCAATTTCCGGCTGCCTGTAAAGTGCATTGTCGTCAAAATTTATTTTTGCATCAAGAGCAATAAGATCCCCATTTTTGCTTACAACCAGAGGATTTATCTCTACCAGCGAAGCATCTGTTTCAATCATAAGCTGATACAGTTTCTTTATCATCTCCTTGCCCTGAACAATCAAGCCATAATCGTCAAACAACAGCGAAGAAGCTTTGCGGGCGAGGAAATCTGGAACACCTACGAATGGGAAAATAGGAATTTTGTGAATTTTTTCCGGACTTGTTTTTGCAACATCCTCTATCTCTACGCCGCCCTCGCGACTAAGAATCATCTCCACGCTTTTGACATTTCTGTCAATTACAAAACTGAAATAGTATTCTGCCGCAATATCAACAGCCTCTGCAACAAGCACCCTGTCCACGATATACCCCTTGATACCCATACCAAGAATTGATTCGGCAACCATTCCAAGCTCATCACGGTTATCTGCAAGTTTAACGCCGCCGGCCTTTCCACGACCACCGGTCAAAACCTGCGCTTTTACAACCGCCTTTGACAAACCCAGCTTGTCATAGGCTAGAAGAGCCTCCTCTTTGCTTCTGCACACAGATCCCTTTACAGTAGGAATCCCATATTTGCTAAAAAGATCCTTTCCCTGATATTCGTGAATTTTCATAATGCTGATATTTAGTATTAAAGATAGAGAATATTATGATCTTCACAAATAGGGTATCAAAATCCGGCAATTCAGAAGTTCGCCAAAGAAACAGGTAACTAACTGTCTTGTTAGCTATCTAACTCATTCTATGTCGTTTTGTGTATGATCGGATTTT
>JAAXVX010000130.1 GCA_013335275.1 Bacteroidales bacterium | reverse complement strand
GTACATTTGCCTGAGCAACCATCTTCTGTTCTTCATCTTCGGCACTCATGTACACGCATCCTTTGGCGGTCATGTCTACAAAGCCTTCCACAACTTTGCGGTATGGGGTTTCAATAAATCCGAGATCATTTATCTTGGCGTAAACGCAAAGAGATGAAATCAAACCGATATTTGGTCCCTCAGGAGTTTCGATAGGGCAGAGACGGCCATAGTGTGTATAGTGAACGTCACGTACTTCGAAACCTGCTCTGTCTCGTGAAAGACCGCCTGGGCCCAGTGCAGAAAGACGACGTTTGTGTGTCATTTCGGCAAGTGGGTTTGTCTGGTCCATAAACTGAGAGAGCTGGCTTGATCCGAAGAATGAACTGATAACAGATGAGAGAGTTTTTGCATTTATGAGGTCTATCGGATAGAAGACTTCATTATCTCTCACATTCATCCTTTCGCGAATGGTTCTTGCCATACGGGAAAGACCAACGCTGAACTGGTTTGCAAGTTGCTCGCCTACGGTACGGATACGACGGTTGCTAAGGTGGTCGATATCGTCAACAGTAGCTTTTGAATTTATTAGTTGTATAAGGTAGCGGATAATCTCAATAATATCCTGTTTTGTGAGAACTCTTGTCTCATCGGGTATATTAAGATTGAGCTTACGGTTTAATCTGTAACGGCCAACTTCGCCAAGGTCATATCTCTTGTCGGAGAAGAAGAGCTTGTCGATTACGTCTCTTGCAGTTGCCTCATCGGCAGGCTCAGAGTTACGCAGCTGGCGATATGTATAGTAAACAGCCTCTTTACCGGTGTTGCACTGGTCTTTCTGGAGGGTGTTGGCGATAATGGCAAAATCATTGAGGTTAACATCTTCCTTATGAATGAGAATGGTGCTCACTCCCGATTCCAGAATTGCGTCCACATGATCTTCTTCGATAACAGTTTCGCGGTCGAGAATAATTTTTACCCTCTCGATGTATACTACCTCTCCGGTATCCTCATCCACGAAGTCTTCGTTCCATGATGTAAGTACCCTTGCGGCCAGCTTACTTCCAATGCATTTTTTAAGGTTTGCCTTGTTAACCTTTATCTCATTGGCCAGACCAAATATGTCCAGAATCTCCTTATCGCTTTCGTAGCCGATGGCCCTGAGTAATGTTGTTACCGGCAGTTTTTTCTTTCTATCGATGTATGCATACATGACATTGTTAATGTCAGTTGCAAACTCGATCCATGAACCCTTGAACGGGATAATTCTTGCCGAATATAGTTTTGTACCGTTTGCGTGAATACTTTGTCCGAAGAAAACGCCCGGTGAACGGTGGAGCTGCGAAACGATTACTCGCTCCGAACCGTTGATAACGAATGTACCCCTTGGGGTCATATATGGGATAGTTCCAAGATATACATCCTGGATCATGGTTTCAAAATCTTCGTGTGTTGGATCGGTACAATAAAGTTTCAGTTTTGCCTTTAAAGGCACACTGTATGTGAGACCTCTGTCAAGACACTCCTCAAGTGAATAGCGCGGAGGGTCAATGAAATAGTCAATGAATTCAAGAACAAAGCTGTTACGGGTGTCCGTAATAGGAAAAACCTCTTGAAAAACTTTATAAAGACCTTCATTTTTTCGATTTTCCGGAGTTGTATCCAGCTGAAAAAAATCTTTGAAAGATTTTAACTGAACCTCTAAAAAGTCGGGATAATCCAGAAGGGATTTTGAAGTCGCGAATGTAATCCGCTGATTATTATTTTTTTGCGACATTGTTTTCGGATTGGTTGAAAATAAATTAAAATAACGACAAAAGGTTTAGAGCCTTAAAGACTCTAAACCTGATATGAATACCCGATTAACGGGATGTGGAGTTATTTAATCTCAACTTCTCCGCCAGCCTCTTCTAATTGAGCTTTGAGTTGTTCTGCTTCGGCTTTAGAAACTTTTTCCTTAATTGCTTTAGGAGCAGCGTCTACTAAATCCTTAGCTTCTTTCAGACCAAGACCGGTAATCTCTTTTACAATCTTAACGATTTGTAATTTAGCCATACCCGGAGCCTTAAGAATAACGTCGAATTGGGTTTGCTCTACTTCAACAGCAGCAGCAGCAGCAGCAGGTGCGGCAACTGCAACAGCAGCAGCTGCAGGTTCAATACCATACTCGTCTTTTAGAATTTTTGCCAATTCTTGTACATCTTTTACAGACAGGTTTACTAGTTCTTCTGCAAATTTTTTGATATCTGCCATGGTTTTAATTATTTAAATGATTTTTTATGTTTATTACTCTTTTTCTGAAAGTGTCTTTACAATACCGGCTATTTTTCCACCGCCATTTGCCTGTAGGGCAGAAATAACGTTTTGGGCCGGAGATTGAAGAAGACCTATAATGTCTCCAATGAGTTCTTCACGAGACTTAATTGATACTAGTGCATCCAGTTGGTTTACACCAATATATGCACATTCCTGTACAAAAGCACCTTTAAGGACAGGTTTGCCATATTTCGCACCAAATTCCTTAATAAGTTTTGCAGGTGTGCTCGCCGATTCGGTGAACATTACTGCAGAAGGTCCTTCTAATATAGGGTAGAGCAACTCTGTTTCGGCATTAGCTTTTTTGTCAAGAGCTTTGCGAAGTAGAGTGTTCTTTACAACAACCAACTTTATCTGTTTCTCGAAGCAAGCACGGCGCAGTCTAGCGGTATTTTCGGCGTTAAGGCCGGAAATGTCTGCTAAATAGAAATTAGGTGTTTCATCTAATTGCGCTGCCAGGCTTTCAATAATTTTTGTTTTTTCCTCTTTTCTCATAAAACATTTGTATTATTCAGCAGCACTAAACGACTTGCTATCGATATTTATACCTGGACTCATTGTCGAAGACAAGAAGATGCTTTTTACATAAGTACCTTTAAGCGCCTGTGGTTTAAGTTTCATAACAGTATTGAAAAACTCGTGAGCATTTTCTGCAAGTTGTTCCGGAGCAAACGATACTTTACCGATTGCAGCATGAACAATACCTTGTTTATCTACTTTAAAGTCAATCTTACCGGCTTTAACTTCCTTAACGGCATTCCCTACTTCCATGGTAACAGTACCGGTTTTAGGGTTTGGCATAAGGCCACGGGGACCGAGGATCCTTCCAATTGCACCAATCTTGGCCATAACAGAAGGAGTACATACAATAACATCCACATCTGTCCAACCACCCTTTATCTTCTCGATAAAGTCATCCAATCCGACGAAGTCAGCTCCCGCTTCTGTTGCTTCAGCCTCCTTGTCAGGAGTACAAAGCACAAGTACACGAACTGCTTTACCTGTTCCGTGCGGAAGAGTTACCACGCCGCGAACCATCTGATTCGCTTTACGGGGGTCAACACCAAGGCGGACTGCAATATCAACAGACGAGTCAAACTTTGTAAAGGTAGCTTCCTTTACAAGATTGCATGCATCTATGAGCTTATATTGCTTATGATCGTCAACCTTTGCGTATACTAATTTTTGATTTTTTGTCAGCTTACTCATTTTCGCAGGATTTTTAAATTACATCTTCAGGAAATGTGCCTGTAACATTAATACCCATACTGCGTGCTGTACCTGCTACCATACTCATGGCAGACTTCATGGTAAATGCATTCATATCGGGCATTTTGTCATTAGCTATCTCGCGGATTTGTTCCCAAGTTACTGAGCCTACTTTCTTACGGTTTGGTTCTGCCGAGCCCGACTGTAATTTGGCAGCTTCTTTCAACTGCACGGCAACAGGGGGTTGTTTTACAATAAATGTAAATGATTTGTCACTGAAAACAGTGATAATCACTGGGAGAATTTTACCGGCCTTTTCTTGGGTACGAGCATTAAACTGCTTGCAGAAATCCATAATGTTTACACCCTTCGAACCTAAAGCAGGTCCTACAGGAGGAGAGGGATTAGCTGCACCGCCTTTGATCTGCAATTTAATGAGTGCGGCAACTTCTTTAGCCATAATTATTATTTTTTTAGTCTTTTACTACTTGAACAAAGTTCAACTCCAGAAGAGTTTTCCTTCCAAAAATCTTGACCATCACTTTAACCTTCTTCTTGTCTTCGTCAATCTCTTCAACAGATCCGTCGAACCCGTTGAATGGACCGTCGACTACTTTGACGGCTTCACCGATAATGAAAGGAGTGATGTTTTCCTCTTCCATTTCTGCAAGTTCGTCTACCTTTCCCAGTATTCGATTTACCTCAGCCTGACGAAGAGGAACAGGGATATTATCCTTGCTGGTCTTGTCTGTGAGGAAGCCGGACACGTGGGGTATGTCCCGGATTATGTGTTGAATCTCAGGGGTCAGGATAGCCTCAATAAGGATATATCCGGGGAAGAAAATACGATCCATCGAGACTTTTTTACCATTTTTAACCTGATAAATTTTCTCGGTGGGAATCAAAACCTGAGAGATTTTGTCTTGAAGATTTAGTCTCTTGATTTCGCTTTCGATGTACTCCTTCGCCTTTTTTTCCTTACCGCCGGCAGCTCTGACGACATACCAATTTTTGGAAATTTCACTCATAAGTTTAGTACAACAAATTGTATATGAATGTCATTATGTTTCTGAACCCGAAGTCCATGACAAAAACGACAATAGCAAAAATAAGCGAAGCAACCATAACAACAATTGCCGAACTTTGAAGCTGAGACCATGTTGGCCAGCTCACTTTTTTTACTAACTCGGTGTACGATTCCTGAAGGTACAACTTTACTCTGTTCATTTTTTTATAATTATCGGTCTTTGCAACCGGAAGCTTTGTGCATCGACCGTATTTAAATAATACCTGCGCGTAACCACTGATATTGCAGGGGCAGAGCGATTCGAACGCCCATCAACGGTTTTGGAGACCGCTATTCTACCCTTGAACTATGCCCCTGTATATTAAGTTAG
>JAAXVX010000129.1 GCA_013335275.1 Bacteroidales bacterium | reverse complement strand
CAAATATTCATTTTTATCCATGCAAATCCATATTTGTATTTTAGATTTACATGGATGGGCACCCTAATCTTGGTCGATAAGATTAAAGACTGATTCTCTATAAGTATCGCGAAGCCGTGCAGGATTATTCAAAGGTTTAAAGCCGCAGGTGCAAGGCGCACAAGTTTTTTTATGCGCAGCGTACATTTACGTGAATTACGAAACCTTGCAAGATTATTCAAAGGTTTAAAGCCGCATAGGCGAGATGCTCAAGGATTTTTTAGCGGAGCATACACGAAGTATGTGAGCATAAAAAATTCCGCAGAGCAGTGAAGCATATGCGGAATTTAAACCTTTGAAGGTGGTGCCACCAGGAATCGAACCGGGGACACAAGGATTTTCAGTCCTTTGCTCTACCAACTGAGCTATGGCACCTTGTCATTAGGGAGTGCAAAAGTAGCACTATTTTTGTTTATTGCAAAAAAATATTGGCCAATTATTATATCTTTGCAGCAAATTAGAAAACCTATTTATGGCAACAACAGCAGATTTTAAAAACGGATTGTGTCTGGACTTTAACGGAAAACCATGTTCAATCGTTTGGTTTCAACATGTAAAGCCTGGTAAAGGCGGTGCATTTGTTAAAGTTAAGATGAGAAATCTTGAGACCGGAAGAATATTAGAAAACACCTATAATGCAGGAGAGAAGATTGATGTAATCAGCATTGAAAGAAGACCTTACCAGTTTTTATACAAAGATGATATGGGATTCAATTTTATGCATACAGAAACATTTGAACAAATATCTCTGAATCCTAATCTGGTCGATAACGCTGACCTTATGAAAGAGGGTCAAACTGTAGAAATGATGTTCCATGCAGATGAAGAAAGAGTTTTAACATGTGAACTCCCTCAGTTTGTTGAAATGGAAATTACTTATACAGAACCGGCTGTTAAAGGAGATACTGCCTCTACTAATGCTTTGAAAGCTGCAACTATTGAAACAGGAGCAGAAATTATGGTTCCGCTTTTCATCAATCAGGGAGAGAGAATCCGGGTTGATACAAGGGATCGTTCATATTACGAACGCTGCAAATAGAACAAATCAACATAAAATAAAAAGAGATGAGAATAATTTCTCTCGTTTTAGTCTCCGTGATGCTTTATGCATGCGGAGACTCTTTTTTCAATAGCCTGCCTACAAATGAGCAGATAGAAAAAAGAATTGAAAAGGGCGATTTCGCCGAGGCAAAGAAAATGATACGGTTTGCCTTAACAAATGATTCGCTTACTCCTCAACAGCGCTATGACCTCAATTTTAAAATTGACAGACTGGACAGGATAGAACAGGACTTTTCCGAGGTTGATACTGCTGTAATTGCCTACATCAAAAAATTCCATCCAAATGTAACTCCGGAAGAGATTGCAGCATGGGAGAAGAGTAATGCTCTGGAGAATATGACAATAAACGGTCAGAAAAGATATTTCTACAATGCAGGACGGAACCTGTTCCGGATTGACTCGGTGGCAAGGAAATATTTTGAAGGCGCAAACGGAAGGCAGAGTGATTCTCTGGACAGACTTCTTGTAAAATATATCCCTTCCGTTCTTGCAACAAGAACGGTGAACTCTTTTCTTCTTGCCCCAGTGAAGATGAAAATCAAATATTCAATTAGTGTTAAGCCGGACGAAGTTCCTGCTGGAGAAGTAATAAGAGTGTGGATGCCTTATCCAAGGACAGATGTTTCCGCTCACACTGATATTAACCTTATTTCAACATCTCAGCCTCTGTATTTAATTGCCCCTGACAGCTTAATACACAAAAGCATTTATATGGAGGGCGTTGCTGTAGCCGGCAAACCAACTGTTTTTGCTTACGAATTAAGTTATACATCATATAATCAATACTTCTCTTTCAAACCGGAAGATATTGTTCCTTACGACACCAATTCAAAAATATATCAGGAATATACTTCCGAAAGTGCCCCTCAGATTGTGTTCAGCGATAAAATCAAGACTGCAGTGAAAGAGGTGGTTGGAGATGAAACCAATCCTTATCTGAAGGTGAAGAAAATCTTTGAATGGATTAACATCAACTTCCCATGGGCAAGTGCAAGGGAATACTCTACAATTCCAAACATCCCGGAATATGTGCTTGCAAACCGTCATGGCGACTGCGGACAGGTATCACTGCTGTTTATTACAATGGCAAGATGCGCTGGAGTTCCGGCAAAATGGCAGAGCGGATGGATGATGCACCCGGGCAACAAGAATCTTCACGACTGGGCAGAGGTATATTATGACGGAATAGGATGGGTTCCTGTGGATCAGTCTTTCGGCAGAATTGCAGGAGCACCCGACGATGACTCATACTATTTTTTCACAAAAGGGCTTGATGCATACAGGATGATTGTAAACCAGGGCATTTCGGGTAATTTTTATCCGGCCAAGATTCACCCGAGGAGCGAGACTGTCGATTTCCAGAGAGGCGAAGTTGAGTGGAAAGGAGAGAACCTTTATTTTGGAAGATGGAGATACAAAATGGAAATTGAGTATCTGAAATAATCTGCTAAAGTTTCTTAATAATATTAAGGCCGTCGCGAAGGGGAAGAATGTAATTCTCAACGCGGCGGTCTTCTTTTATCTTCTTGTTAAAGCGGATTATCTCCTGGGTCTGGGCATCACCGGAAGGCTTCTCGGCATACACTTTTCCGTCCCATAGCACATTGTCGGCAATTATGTATCCGCCTTCACGTACCAAAGGGAAAACAAGGTCGTAATATGCACAGTACTCTCTTTTGTTTCCGTCTATGTAAACAAGGTCGTATGTTTTGCTGAGCTTAGGAAGAATCTCCTTTGCATCTCCGAAATGCATTGTTACTCTGTCGTTCACTCCTGCCTTTGAAAATCCTTCAAGAATGAGGCTTTCCAGTTCGTCGTTAATTTCAATTGCATCCATGTGCCCGCCCTGCTTCAGTCCAAGAGCAAGACAAATGGCAGAATAACCTGTAAATGTTCCAATTTCCAGAATATTTGTAGACGAAAGCATCTCTGCCATTGATGTGAGATAGCGGCCAACAATAGGACCAGACAACATTCTGGCATGATTTGTCCGCAGGTTGGTCTCTTTTTCAAGCCACTCCAGCGCTCCGTTCAGTTCGGAGCTATTATCCGATATATATAAATCAAGACCGGGCATTTTACTTATAAATTAGAGTTATCAGATTGTCCTCCGAGAAGATGTCATTTGCTGCCTCGAAAATATCATGGGCAGTAATATCTTCTATTTTACGTCTAAGTTCGCCTATAGGTTCCACTTTATTAAAAACCAGCAGCGATTTGCCAATGTTGAGACATTGTGCCTCGGCATTGTCCATTGAAATTGCAAGCTGACCAAGCAACTGTTTTTTTGCAGCTTTTAGTTTTCCGGGAGATATCTCTTTCTCCTTGAGCAGGCTGAATTCTTTAGTTACCAGAGATATACATCTATCGAGACTCGATTTATCCGTACCAAAATAAACTGAGAATACTCCGGTATCAGTAAATGGAGTATAAGACGCATCAATTGTGTAGGCAAGTGCATGTTTTTCGCGGAGAACCTGATTCAGCCTGGAATTGAGAGCAGGCCCGCCAAGAATATTTGTCAAAAGGGCAAGAGGAAGGCGGCGCTTGTCGTAGAAGCTGTATGCTCTTCCTCCCACCACGCAGTGTGTCTGATAACTCCTTTTGGATATTATTTTTACCGTCCCTCCAACACAGGGTGGCATTGGCTGAACTGCCTGCACCTCAGCAGCATTTGTCAGTTTGCCTGTGTGTTCAAAATATTTTCTGACGAGTTTCTCGCATTTTTCAACAGGCAAATCGGCAACAATTGAGAAACTCATATTTTCCGGCCTGTAGTTTAACGATGTAAATTCGCGGATGTCTTTTGTGGTTATTCGTTTTATACTTTTTGGTGTTCCAAGTATGTTTCCTGCCAAAGGGTGACCGCCAAAAAGCTCCTCTTCAAAATCGTCGAAGATGAGTTCGGACGGGGAGTCTTTGTAGGATTTAATCTCTTCCAGAATTACTTCCTTCTCCTTTTCCAGCTCCTTTTCCGGAAATTTTGAGTTAAAAGCAAGGTCACAAAGCAGTTCAACGGCTTTTGAAAGGTCTTCTTTTAGTACTGTTGCCTGAATTACAGTCTCTTCCTTTGTCGTGTAGGCGTTCAGTTCCCCTCCGAGGCTTTCGAGATAGTTGTTTATACTCACAGAGCTCCTTGTGGTGGTACCCTTGAAGAGCATGTGCTCTGTCATATGGGCAATCCCGTTTAATAAGGGATTCTCATCTCTTGTACCAACCTTGACGCTAAGCGCAAGGTAAGCTACGGGAGAAGATACAGCCCTGAAGCCAAATCTGAGACCGTTTTCGAATTTCTTTGTAATTATTGTCATTTGTTACTTTCTGAAAGGAATTGAGACTCTCTTGATATCTTCCTTTGTGAATCCTTTCGGAAGCCTTTCGGATATCTTGTGTCTGCGAAAAAAAAGAAGGTCGTGGGTCTCTGCATCAATAATAAGTTTATACGAATATGACCCCTTCGAACTTCCTTTTGGAGATATCGTAAACCCGACCAGTGTCTCTGCGGCACTTTCAAGAATTGCCTTTTCAACAGTGGATTCATCGCCTATTGTAATTTTTTTTCTGAACAGTGTATCAGCTTCTGCAGGATCAAGTTCAAAGCCCAGATCTTCTTTGTCAAATATGATTTTTTTATCCCCCGCATTGTCTATTCTGTTGCTGTAAAAGGAATTTCCCACATATGCCTTAAGAATTTCCGAACCTACATTTATTACATGACTCTGAATGATATCTATATACGCAGGAATAAAAAAGAATGCCTCACCGGACTCGTCACCAATGGCCTGAAGCGGAAGAGTAGCAATCTCATACAT
>JAAXVX010000418.1 GCA_013335275.1 Bacteroidales bacterium | reverse complement strand
AAGTCTTTGAAAACACTTTTGTCTTTCTGCTGCTCCCATGCAAACATAAGGTGATATACAGTAGTGGCCGAAGTTGTCTGATACTGAAGATAGTCTGTTGCATCGTGCCATCCGCCTCTCACATCTATCTTTTCACCGCTTCTTGTTGGATGGTCTACAATATAACCGTCGTCCTGATGGCACAGCTGGCCGGTATATGGGTTGTCGCCACATCTTTGCTGGCGCATATATACAAGAAGATAGTCCGCAAGACCGTCATAAGCTTCTGTAGTAATCCGGAAATTAGGTGACTTTTCTCCATTTGATACGATGTAATATCCTCCCTGCTTTTCAATTTTAGAGAAATCGAGCCTGTATGCGCTTTTCATGCCCCATGCAGAGGCATTAACCATTTTACCTGCACCTTTGAAAACAGGTTTACCGGTAATAGCGTCAAAAACCTCAAAAAGTGGAGAGGCTTTTTCTTCAAGCGACAGTACTACTGCCACTTTAATGTCACCAGGCAGATAACCTGCCTGATTCACTCTTATCCAAGAGTTTGCACGGCCGGCCGACCAGCCGGGGGTAATCATAACAGCTGTTAAAAGAACGAGAATAAGTTTCTTCATGACATAAGTGGGGGGTTGATTTGTACTTATGCCAACAAAAGTAACATATTTTTATCTCTTTTCCGAAGGATTTTCTACTAAATAGGAAGTTCGCAAAAGGGGTTCTTTTTCTCCATTGAGCAGAGTATGAAGGATGGGATCGCTAAGGAGTTTGCGGTAATCATACTCCTTCCCGTCTACGATAACCCTGTTTGAAATAAGTCTTACTCCATGGCTGTAATCTACATATATGTCAATATGGACATTTGTAGGTGGCTGGATTGCCACTCCGTTGAGACGGTGCCATCCGTAAATTGTAACATGGTGTGTCCTTTTCGGGTCAGATAGTTTTGAAGATATTACAATATCTTTTTTAGTTCCTGCAACAAAAATCCCCGGTGCATTTCCCGACGCCTTTATCTGAGCCTGAATCACTCTTGAGTGGTCATTAAGAATATCGGGGGTTTCATTTCTGTTCCCTCTTGGAATATAATTGAACGGCTCCAGTTTCAGCTTTGACTTCTCGTAAATAATATCTACAACTTTAGGCGTTGGCAACGATGTTCCCATTGAATCTGCTATCTTTTGCGCCGATATGGGGCTCATGGGAATTGTAAAATAATCCAGGTCGTTTCCAACAGCAAGATAATCTGCAGTTACAAAGAATGTGACTTTGTGTTTCCTGCCGGTGCTGTCTCTCTGAACTGTTTTAACAGGGACAAATTTCCTGAGAAATTCAGGAATATTGCCGGAAGTTATCTCCTTTACAATTAAATCTTCTCTCTCGCCAATTGGGAGATTGCGCATTTCTTCATAAAATTGAGAACCACTTTTGGGACTCTGAGAATAGAGCGATCCAAAAGTGGTTACAAATACAAGAAATGAGATCAAAAATCTCATAATATAAAATTTAGTTATTTCTTTTCAATCTCTTTGGCAGGATATCCAAGTTTGTCAAGTGCTTTTGCAAGGTTATCCTTCGTAGTCTTATCGGCCTCAAAACTAAACCATATTG
>JAAXVX010000128.1 GCA_013335275.1 Bacteroidales bacterium | reverse complement strand
GGCATTCGCTATTGCCGAATCGGCCAGAATAATGGTTCTTTCATAATTTCGGGCTATTGGTGTTTTGTCGTTGTTTTCCTTCCAGTCGTTCATTGCATCTTCCCAGTTTTTGCGGGCAAGATTAAGTTCCGTAGCTGAGTAAACTTCTGCCTCCTCCTTAATGGCCTCGGCAATTGCCTTGCGCCCGGCTTCAATTTTTTCTGTAGGGGGATTCTGAAAAAACAAAGAAACTACCCATGCAATAATTGCAAGGAGTAGAATTGTACCAACGATAAAGAAAAACTTTTTCCTGATTTTATGAAAATGCATTATAATGGATTTAAAATAAAGCCCTTTAAAAAAAGGGCTTTATAATTTTACGAATACAAATTAACTGAAAATCCGGTTAATTATCTTCTTCTCTTAGAAATTGCTGTGCTAAGTTCTTCTTTAATTGCAAGAGCTTTTACTTTTGCTGCGCTGGTTTTGTCCTGAGCAGTAAGGTAGTCGCCATTTGTAATAAGGGTGTTGATCTCAGCAACTGAAGCGTCTAATACTGTAACGTCGTTTTGAATTGCTTCAAGAGCAGCTTTGCCTTCTTTGCCTTTAGGAGCTTTAACAAGCAGGTCTTTATCTTCCTGAATCAAAGTGGTAAGGATTGCAAGAGTGTCCTGAACCTCTGTGCGAACCTGAGCTTTGCGTTCTTCTGCTTTAGGCTTAAGAGCACCTATTTCGGTTGTGATTGCAACAAGTTTCTCGTTGATAACTTTGTAGTCACGTGAGAAGAATGATTTAGATTTTTCAGTTTCGATTAAAACGTTTACAGCATTCAATGAATCCTGAAGAGCGTTGAATTCGGTAGGGATGTAACGATCTGCTTCCACTACTTTTGCAGAGTCAATAGCTGCATTAGCTGCGGCCAATTCGGCTTTAGGTGCTTTTGAGCAACCAACTACTAATACTGCCATAAGAAGTACTGTAGAAATTTGAACTAGAATTTTTTTCATTTTGATATAAATATTAAAAGTTGTTATTTTCCAGACAACCATTCAGCAAAAGGGGTGCCAAAGTCGATAACAAAAAGACATACAAATAGTTACAGCGGTCTTAAATGTGCGGCATTTTTATAATGAAATGCGTCCTTTTGGTTAAGTGGCACAATATCAAAGAAATAAGGCAGATGATCCAAACCATCTGCCTTGTTTGTTGTAAATAAAATTTGCAGGGTGCAAATAAAGTTTGCAACCCGGTTTTAACGAAGGAAATTAATTATTTTCCCTGAGTTTGTATTTTTCCATCCGTTCGTGGAGCATGACTCTGGATATTCCCAACAGTTTTGCTGCCTGGAGCTGATTCCCGGAAGATTTTGTTAATGCCCACTGCAACAAATCCTTTTCAAACTCCTCAATTGCGAGCTTATAAATCTCTCCTTCGCTGGCTACAATTTGCTGGTTGAGATATGCAAAAAGCTTTGTCCTTTCGTTTGTGTTCTGAATAACAGGTTTTTCAATTCCTTCAAACAGAAGATCGGGGCTTATGATATTACCTTTTGCAAGTATTATTGCACGTTTTATCACATTTTCGAGTTCCCGGATGTTACCGGGCCAGTGGTAATCTGTAAGGCGCTGCATCGACTCCGGAGGAAGTGAAAGATTTTCGTTTCTGGACCCCCTGGAATGTTTTACCAGAAAGTGCTGAGTGAGCAGCGGGATGTCATCTTTCCTCATTCTCAAAGGAGGCAGGGATATGGTGATAACCTTTAGCCTGTAATATAAATCTTCCCGGAAAGCCTTGCTGATAATGTCATTTTCGAGGTTGCGGTTGGTTGCAGCCACAATTCTGGAATCGACCTTAATTGCTTTTGTGCTGCCAAGACGCTCTATTGTTCCCTCCTGAAGGACCCTGAGAAGCTTTGCCTGAAGGGAAAGGCTCATATCGCCTATTTCGTCCAGGAAAAGGGTGCCGCCGTTGGCTTCTTCGAACTTCCCGGACTTTTGTTTTTCGGCTCCGGTAAAAGCTCCTTTCTCGTAACCGAAAAGTTCACTTTCCAGAAGCGGCTCCGGAATTGCTGCACAATTAATGGCAATAAAAGGTTTGTTTGCCCGGTCGCTGTATTTATGAATAGCCCTGGCCACAAGTTCTTTTCCGGTTCCGCTTTCTCCCACAATGAGTATGCTTGCATCGCTTGTTGCCACCCTTCCTATAAGTTTGAATACTTCCTTAATAGCGTTGCTTTCGCCTACTATTGTCTCTTCCCTGTTGAATGGGGCAATCTTTCTCCTGTGAGGATCTTCGGCCGTTTTTACTTCTTCTGTACTGGAGTTTTTAAGTGCATCTTCAATTATAAATATGAGCCGGGGAATGTCGAAAGGTTTTTCAACATATTCATACGCTCCGTATTTCATAGCCTTTATAACCCGGTCACCGGAACCATAAGCTGTTATTATAATTACAGGAGTTTTAGGAGACAGTTCCTTTATCTCTTTTAGCACCTGAATACCATCTTTGCCGGGCATTTCAATGTCCAGAATTACCAGATTCGGCTTCTCTTTGCTGAAGGCTGCAATTGCTTCGTCGGCATTGCCTGCTTCGGAGATTTTGTAGTTGGACGAGTTAAACAGTTTCTTGAATGAGTACCTGACGCTTTGCTCGTCGTCGACAATAAGTAATTTATGCATATGAAAAGTCTGGTATGTCAGTTAATTTATAAGAGGTAAATAAAATGTGAAAACAGCTCCGGAACCGTTGGATTTGTTTCCTGCAGCAATCCAGCCGCCATGAGAACCTGCAATGCTTTGAGAAATTGAAAGTCCAATTCCAACGCCCTGGTCGGTTCCCTTAATAAATGGCTCAAAAAGAGTTTTCATTATGGCTTCCGGAATCCCCGGACCGGAATCGCTAAAGTCTATTTTTATGAAATCCCGCTTTTCTTCCGGGTTGTTTATATCGGCTTCCCTCACTACGCCGGCATCAATGGTCAGTTCCCCGCCATTGGGCATTACCTCTACGGCATTAAGGATTAAGTTCATGAAAACCTGCTTCAGATGGCCGGCGTCTGCCATAACGTGCCACTTGCATTTTGTTGTATTATTGTTAATTATAATATTGCTGTTTACTAATCGTGGTTTGAAGAGCTGGATAACTTCGGCGAGGCATTCAGTAGGGCTGATGTCTGCAAAGACAGGGTCGTTAGGCTTTGCAAAGCGGAGGAAGTCTTTCGTAAAATTATCTATCCGGTCAATCTCTTTAGAGATGATATCCAAATCTTCCCTGACGGACACCGGGGTGTTTTGCTCTTCCCGTATTGAATAGACAAGCATTTTAATAGCAGCAAGAGGGTTGCGGATTTCGTGAGCAATCGTCGGAGCTATTTTCCCAAGGTTCGCAAATTTATTGGAATACTGCAAAAGCTCCTTGTTCCGGGATAAATCCTCGTTTGTCCTTCTGAATTTCTCTATAAGCTCTTTAATACTCTCTCCAAGCTCATCCAGTTCTGTCCCGTGCGGGAGTTTAATATGTTCGAAAACAGCACCCCCGGAAGACCCGCGGACTTTAAGCACAAGTTGGTTTATAGGGCTGAAAAGCATTCGTGAGAGGAGCCAGCCGAGTAATATACCGGCCACAATCCCGCCGATACCCATCGATATTAAAATTAGCAATATTAAGGAGTTTGTTCTTGCAAGTTCCAGTTCGTGCAAATTTTCGGCCTGTTTGTTTATGTTGATAAATTCATTGCTTTTGAGCTGAATAGTGCCCAAAAGTTCCTGAGCCGAGTGAATTAAAAGAGCGTTTACTTTGCTTATTTCCGAGTTTTTCAGGAGAGAAACCGCCAAAAGAATATTCTGTTCGTAGTTTGAAAATAGGGCGGAAATTTGCTGAATCAAAACATCTTCTTCAGGTGTATTTGAACTTTCGCGTGCGCGTTCCAGATAAATGACAAATTTTGCCTGCTGATGCCGGAGCGAATCGAGCCAGAAATCCGATTTGTTGATAAGATATATATAGTTCAATCCCTTAATGGCGGTTAACTCAATTTCCATGTCCTTGGCATCGTTAACGCTGATGCGGGTAGATTCGATATACTTTTCGGTCTCTTTCTGAAGGTCGTATGTGTATGCAATTACCAGAAACACACCTCCCATTGCAATGGCAAGCGAGAGCAACACCCATATAAAGATGCGGTAATTAAAGAATGGTTTTATTATCAAATCTCAAAGGTTTATTAAAGAGAGATTAATTACTAAAAGTACAAATATTTTTAGAATGAAGGTCAAAAGACTTTATATAATCACACTCCTTTTCTACCTTTGAAAACTTTAATACATAATAAATGCAAAAGATAAAACCTTTCAAGATTTTCAAAACCCTGTTGAATCATGCACTTATAGCTAAAGAATCGGGTTATCCCAAAAAACAAAAACTCGAAATCCTGAAAATCCTCAACAGTTTATACCTAAAATCAATCTTCTCCGGGAAAAAACAGGAGGTCACTCAGAAGATATTTGGGTATAAGGTTACGGCATATGATTACAGTAATATATTATATCTCTTTAAAGAGGTCTTTCTTTCAAAGGAATATTATTTCCGGTCGGAAAAGCCAAATCCTGCAATTATCGATTGCGGTGCAAATATAGGGATGGCTGTTTTATATTTTAAATTTATGTACCCAAATTGTTCGGTTACTGCTTTTGAACCCAATCCGCTTGCTTTTTACCTGCTTGATAAAAACGTTACCCAAAACAACCTGACGAATGTTGAATTGAGAAATGTGGGACTGTCCAACAGAGACGGCTCGATTGAGTTTTTTACAAAGGGCAGGCAGGGAATGTTAGTCGCCTCAATCATAAAGGAGAGGGGAGGAGACGACTGCATAAGCATTCAGTCACAAAAAATGTCCGACTTCATTAAAGACAATAAGTTCGATTTATTGAAAATGGATATTGAAGGAGCAGAAACAGAAGTT
>JAAXVX010000417.1 GCA_013335275.1 Bacteroidales bacterium | reverse complement strand
AATTATTGGATGGGACGAAATTCTTGAAGGCGGTCTTGCACCAAATGCAGCAGTTATGTCATGGAGGGGAGAGGCCGGAGGGATTGAGGCTGCCAAACAGCATCACTATGTTGTAATGACTCCTGGAACACATTGCTATCTGGACCACTATCAGGCAGAACCGTCGTCGCAACCACAGGCAATCGGAGGATTTACTCCACTTGAAAAAATATACGGCTACGAACCTGTCCCTTCAAGTTTATCGGCAGAAGAGGCGAAATATGTGATGGGTGCTCAGGGGAATGTATGGACAGAGTGGATGGCAACTCCGGCACATGTGGAGTATATGGTCTATCCAAGAGCGGCTGCTCTTTCCGAGGTAGTATGGTCTCCAAAAGAAGGGAGGGACTACGCCGGCTTTAAAGAGCGTATGCGAAGCCAGATTCTTAGATATAATGCTTATGGGATTAATTATTGCAGGATAGAATTTCAATAAAATGAAGCTTTTCATCAAAAATATGGTAAGTGTCCGCTGCAAAATTGTGGTGAAGGAAGAGTTATATAAACTTGGAATACAATTCGCAATTGTGGATATTGGCGAAGTGAATTTGATGGAAGATATTACTCCGGAGCAAAAGGAGGAATTCCGGGCCGCACTGCTCAAATCCGGTTTGGAACTAATGGAAGATAAAAAATCGGTACTTATAGAAAAAATAAAGAATATCATTATTGATATGGTCCACTATAAGGAGGATTTAATAAAAATAAAGTTTTCCGATTATTTGAGCGAGAAACTGAATCACGACTATACATATTTATCAAATTTATTTTCAGAAGTACAAGGAATTACAATCGAACAATTTATCATAGCTCATAAAATCGAGCGAATAAAAGAAATGATTATCTATGATGAATTAAACATCTCGGAAATTGCGTGGAAATTGAATTACAGCAGTGTTGCTCATTTATCCAATCAATTTAAAAAAGTTACAGGGCTTTCGCCTTCTCATTTTAAACAATTGAAAGAAAAAAGAAGAAGTCCAATAGAAGATATTGGCAATTAAAAAAAATAAAATGCACAGAACAAAATCGCATGAATCTCTATACGCAAGCAGTCTGATTGAAGCCAGCCTTGATCCTTTGGTTGTCATCAGCACCGGGGGGAAGATTACAGACTTGAATCATGCAATGGAGAATATTACCGGAGCCAATCATGAAAAACTTGTAGGTACAGCTTTCTTCGAATATTTCACCGATGCGCAAAAAGCGCGTGAAGTTTATATGGAGGTCTTCGCAAAAGGGTCTGTCAAGGATTCGCTTCTTACTTTTAGACATAAAAACGGAAAACTCACCGATGTGTTATTTAACGGGTCCGTTTATAATGATGACAAGGGGAATTTGCTTGGAGCAGTTATTGTTGCAAGAGACATCGCCGAGCAGAAATGGGCGCTAGAGTTGCTAAACGCAAACAAAGAACTGGCTTTCCAGAACGATGAGAAAGAAAAGCGTGCAGCAGAGTTAATCATTGCGAATAAAGAACTTTTGTTCCAGAATAAGGAGAAAGAAAAACGCGCAGCAGAGTTAATCATTGCGAATAAAGAACTTCTGTTTCAAAATACGGAGAAAGAAAAGCGT
>JAAXVX010000127.1 GCA_013335275.1 Bacteroidales bacterium | reverse complement strand
CCGCATTAAGTCCGTGTGCTTCTGTTTGCTTGGGAATAAGGTGATCTTTTGCAATATACCTTTTTTCTTCTGCAAGATACCCGCTCACATTAATCATCTCCATCCTGTCCCTGAGTGCCGGATGAACATTGTGAATATCGTTTGCAGTAGTTATAAAGAGAACTTTAGACAAATCATAATCGATATCCAGATAATTATCGTGAAAAGCTGTGTTTTGTTCGGGATCAAGTACCTCAAGAAGTGCCGATGCCGGGTCCCCCCTGAAATCGCTGCTCACTTTGTCAATTTCGTCAAGAACAATAATAGGATTAGATGTGCCAGCTTTTTTTATTGAACTGATTATCCTTCCCGGCATAGCTCCTATATAGGTTCTTCTGTGACCGCGTATCTCGGATTCATCATGAAGCCCGCCAAGAGAAATCCTTCCGTAGTTTCTGTCAAGTGCCTTAGCAATAGATTTTCCAAGAGAAGTCTTGCCTACGCCAGGAGGACCATAGAGGCACAGAATAGGGGACTTCATATCTCCTTTTAGTTTAAGAACGGCAAGGTGTTCAATGATCCTGTCCTTAACCGTATCGAGTCCAAAATGGTCGTTATCAAGGATTTTCTTTGCATGTTTAAGATCCAAATTGTCTTTGCTTGTTTCATTCCATGGCAGTTCAACCAGAAATTTTACATAGGAGAGCTGAATATTGTAATCGGGAGAGTTCGGATTTGTCCGTTCAAGCTTTTGAAGTTCTTTTTCAAAAGTATCTGCAACGGCTTTGGACCACATTTTTGTTTTCCCAAGTTGCCTCAGATCGTTAAACTCCTGGACATTATTATTTATCCCCAGCTCTTCCTGGATGGTTTTAAGCTGGTTGTTAAGATAGTATTCTCTTTGCTGCTGGTCAATCTCAACTCTTACTTTCTGCTGGATGTCGTCTTTTATCTTGAGCAAATCTATATGTTTGTTCAAAAGTTCAAGCAGCTTCAGGGCCCGGTGCTTTAACCTGTTTTCTCTTAAAAGGGCAATTTTCTCCATAGGGTTGTCAAACTCCATGCTTGACGATATGAAATTTATGAGAAACGAGTGACCTTCAATGTTTTTTATAGCAAATGCCGCTTCCTGAGGCAAATGAGGGCTTAACTTGATTACGAGAAGAGCAGCATCTTTTATCGAACCGGTAATAGCATCAAGTTCTTTGCTGCCTCTCTGGCTTTTTATATCTTCAAGATATTTTACAGAAGCAATAAAATATGGGTCCGTATTAATAATGTCAATTATCTTAAATCTTTTTACACCCTGAAGAATAATTGTAATTCCCCCATCCGGCATTTCAATGATTTTGATGATTCTTGCAAGTGTACCAGTATCATAAAGATCAGATGGTTTCGGGTCGTCCAGTTTTGCATCTTTCTGAGAAACCGCTCCAAGTATTCTGTCTTTTGCGTAGACCTCCCTTACTAGTTTAACCGATTTTTCACGGCCAACCGTTATAGGAATAATTGTATCAGGGAAAAGAACTGCATTTCTAAGCGCAATTACAGGAAGAGAATCCGGCAATTGCACTTCAGACAGGTCCTGCCCGCCTTCGATATTCATCACCGGAATTATATTTACGTCATCTGCAACCGAATGCTGCAGAAATAGGTCGGAAAATTTCATTATCTGGATATTGTTTATATGTCAATTTGTCAGCACTAACAGACTAACTGGTCTGTTATAAATTTCATATTAATATGGTCAATCTTTATGCCAAAATAAAATTGATAATTAATTGTTGTAAAATGAACTTTTTATGACAAAAAATGTATTTATCAATGTATACAACAGAAAACTACACAAAAATTTAATGAAAATTACCATCACTCGCTGTTTTTTTTTGTAATTAGCTAAATTATTGGTGCAATGTTTGCATAAATCAATTAAATAATAGTAATTTTGTTCGTCAAAAAAATAGACTAACCCTTTAATTATTTTAATTATTATGACAAAAGCGGATATCGTAAATGAGGTTGCTAAAGCAACCGGAATGGAAAAAATTGCTGTTCAGAATGTAGTTGAGAGTTTCATGGACAGTGTTAAGGATTCTCTATCTAAAGATAAGAATGTTTATCTTCGCGGATTTGGTAGCTTCATCGTTAAGAAGAGAGCTAAAAAAACAGCAAGAAACATTTCCAGAAACACCACTTTGGTTATACCTGAGCATTTCATCCCAGCATTTAAACCTGCTAAGGTATTTATGACAAAGGTTAAAAACAATGTAAAGTAATTTTACTTTAAGTAAGAAAAAATAAATTAATTATGCCAAGCGGAAAGAAAAGAAAAAGACACAAAATGGCTACTCACAAGCGCAAAAAAAGATTGCGCAAGAACAGACATAAAAAGAAAAAATAGAGTTGCTTTTTTGAGTCTTGTGTGTTAATCTAAAGCAAATCAGATGATTTGCTTTAGATTTATTTATTAAAAACGGGTTGATGGAGAAGGATCTAATTATCGATGTTAATTCCACCGAAGTGTCTATTGCTTTACTCGAAAATCATAAATTGATCGAGTTAAACAAAGAGCAAAATAATGGCAGCTATGCGGTGGGGGATGTATATTTGGGAAAAGTGAAGAGAATAATGCCTGCATTAAATGCAGCATTTGTAGATATCGGAGATGATAAAGACGCATTTATACATTATCTGGATCTTGGATTAGCATTCAGAACTCTTGATTACTTTACCAGACAAATAGGACAGAGCAAACTATCACACAATGCTCTGTTTTCAGGTTTAAAACTGGGTGATATCCTCGAAAAAGAGGGTAAAATTGCCGATGTTCTTAAGCCTGGACAATCAATTGTTACACAAATTGTTAAAGAACCAATCTCTACAAAGGGGTCGAGACTGACTGCCGAAATTTCTATTGCCGGCAGGAACATGGTCTTAATTCCTTTTATTGATAAGGTAAACATATCTCAGAAGATTACTTCAAAGGAGGAGAAAAAAAGACTTGAACGACTGGTTTATAGTATTTTGCCTCCAAATTACGGCGTTATTATAAGAACTGCAGCAGAAGGCAAAAAGGCTGCTGTTTTGGACGGAGAATTAAAATCGCTGATAAAAAAATGGGAAGATTCGTGGCCAAAAATGGCTAAAGCAAATCCCCCGCAACTTCTTTTTACCGAAAACAGCAGAACTACAACTATTCTGAGAGATTTGCTCAATGATTCGTTTTCAAACATTTATATAAATGATGAAACAATCTGCAATGAGGTAAAAGATTATATTACTCTTATTGCTCCCGAGCAGGAAAAAATCGTTAAACTTTACAAAGGAGGAGTCCCAATCTTCGATCACTTTGAAATCTCCAAACAAATCCGGAGTGCTTTCGGGAAAGTGATTACAATTAAACAGGGAGCCTATCTTATAATCGAGCATACAGAAGCACTGCATGTTATTGATGTAAATAGCGGAATCAGGGCAAAATCGGGTGCCGATCAGGAACAAAATGCATTTGAGGTCAATATGAATGCTGCCGAAGAGATTTCAAGACAGTTGAGACTCAGGGATATGGGCGGAATTATAATTGTTGACTTCATAGACATGGATCACAACGAGAACAGGGTTAAGCTCTATAAGCACATGCAGGACTTAATGCAGAGTGACAGAGCTAAACACAACATACTTCCAATTACCAGGTTCGGTCTGATGCAGATTACCCGCCAGAGGGTTAGACCTGCAACTGAAATAAATACAAGTGAATCTTGTCCGACATGTAACGGAACAGGAAAAATTTCCTCTTCGATGCTCATAGAAGAAACAATTGAGAGACAATTGGCCTATTATGTAAAGGAGAAGGGAATAAAATCAATAACCATCAAGCTTAATCCAATTCTGTCTGCATATCTCACCAAAGGTATTGCAAGCATCAGATTCAAACTTGCGATGAAATACAAATGCACGCTTAAGATTAAGGAATCTACGGACAACCATCTTCTTGAGGTTCTGTGGTATAACATGAATGGTGAGAAGCTGGAAGACTAGCCGGCTTTTGTACAAACAACAATTTTTCTTGAATTGTCACTAAAGAGAGTTCCGAACAGGAATATCTCTCCTCCGTCCTGAACGCCAAGCCTTTCTTTTAATTCTGGAGGTGTCAGGTTAAAATTCCTTGTAGAAACATTTGCTTTTGGAAACCTGAGGCCAATTTCTTTTATCCCCTTTTTGTCAAAATCATAAATTTCTTCTATCCGGAATGATCTTCCCGGAAAATCCGGAATTTGAATCTTTGAAATATATAAATGGGAACTTAGGCTTATTTTCCCGACGGAATATCTGTTGCACAGGATTTTAAATGCTCCTCCCTTAAGAAGACCCGAGTTTGGTTCATACATGTAATTGCCCTTTTCCGGAGTGGATATTACTGCCCCGGATGAAGATTCTTCCGAAAGGCTCCATTCAAAGCTTTTCCATTTTTTCTCTGATTTTTCAAAATTTACAGCCTGAATTTTTACTTTTTCCAGAGGAACAGGTGACAAAAGATTATTTCTGTCAATTATTACAAGAATCTCTTTGCATTCATTAAATACGGAAATAATAATGATCTCACCTACAGCTGCAAAGCTTTTTATCAATGAAGTAATATCGGCCATTGGAGAGACCTTTATAATTATCCTGTCTGCAAAACCAAACAATAAATCCATTAATTTATTCATGTTGGGTTCGTAGTCCTCAGGATTAAAAATTCTGCTGTCCGATGGTCCTCTTCTCGATGGATCTGCGTATACAGTATAGACTTTCTCACGGTCCGGCACGCTCAGTACACTGCTTTCGTTTACTTCTGTATTGACGAAAATTGTATTTACAACCTCAAGACGCCTGAAATTATACTTTACAGCATCAAACAGCTCTTTGTTCCTCTCAAAATAGACTAAGGACTTTGCCACCTTTGAGATGTAATAACTGTCAACCCCAAGCCCTCCGGTA